>NZ_JBHVFF010000002.1:0-91347 GCF_042801895.1 Streptomyces sp. NPDC057543
GAAGCGACGCGGAGCGTCGTTGACCGACGACAACGCCGGAGGCGGAGTCGCAGGGCGTCGGGAGCCCGCTCTCTATCGCGGGTGAGGTCGTTAGAGGCCACGAACCCCCTCGGCTTGTGCGGACGGGGTTCTGCGTGTGGCGATGGGCCGCACCGTGCGGTGTTCCACGGCACGACCAAGCCCCGCCATGCTCCTGGCGGGGCTTCGTCGTGTGCGGCACGGGAGCAGCCCTGGGCTCCCTGTTCGTCACCCGCTTTACTCTGCCGTACTGCTCAGCGGCTAGTTTGTGCGCAGGACAGGTACGCAGGCCCGTGGCGGCAGAGGTGCACGGGGGACGGGAGGTCGGGAAGAGTGTCGCTACGCGGAGGTGATCCAGCCGAGATCGGCGGCTATCCGCTTGAGGCGCGGCTCGGCTCGGGGGGCATGGGCACGGTCTTTCTGGCCCGTACGAGCTCGGGGCGACCTGTCGCGATCAAACTGATCCATCAGCAGTTCGCGGGGGACGACGAGTTCCGCATCCGTTTCCGGCAGGAGGTGGCGGCGGCGAGGCGGGTGAGCGGAGCGTTCACCGCCGCCGTGGTCGACGCTGCCCCTGAGGCCGAGCAGCCGTGGATGGCGACGACCTATATCGAGGGGCACACGCTCGCCCAACGCATCGCGACGAAAGGCCCGCTGAACGGAGCGGAGCTGAGGAGGCTCGCCATCGGGCTGGCGGAGGCGCTGCGCGACATCCACCGGGTGGGGGTCGTCCACCGTGACCTGAAGCCCTCGAACGTCGTGCTCTCGCCCGAGGGCCCGCGCGTCATCGACTTCGGCATTTCGCGCGCCGTGGACCAGCAGACGCTGACGATGACAGGGCGGGTCATCGGTACGCCGCCCTTCATGTCGCCGGAGCAGTTGCAGGCGCCGCGTGGTGTGGGGCCGCGGTCCGATGTCTTCTCGCTGGGGACGCTGCTGGTGTACGCGGCGACGGGCCGCGGGCCCTTCGACGCGGATAGCCCATACATGACGGCGTATCAGGTGGTGCATGAGGAGCCGTCGCTGGATGCCGTGCCGACGGCCTTGCGCGCGGTCGTCGAGTCGTGCCTGGCCAAGGAGCCGAAGGGGCGCCCCTCGGCGGACGAACTCCTCGTGCTGCTGCGGGACCTGCCGGCCGACCTCGGCGGGACCGACGCGAACGGGGTTGGCGCGGGCCGCACCCGCGACATGATCACCCAGCATCACTTCGCGACGCGGGCCACCCCGGCGCCGACTGCTTCGACCACCGCCCCGGCCGGTCCCGATACAGGGAGCACCGGCACCCCCATCGGCCGCCGTCTGCGTCGCCGATGGCGTCCCGTGCTCGCGGCCGCGGTCGCGGTGGCAGCGATCGGCGGGGGAGTCGCCGTGCTGAAGGCGGGCGGCTTTGGGGGGAACAGCGGCGGCGGCAAGGGCAACAGCGTAGCGGCGCCGGGTGCCGCACTTCCGGACGGCTTCGAGCCGTGGCGCAAGACCGTGCAGGGCGGTCGCGAGGACATCCCCGACGAGTTGCGTTGCGTCGCGCGCGGCGACGCGCTGTTCTGCGGGGGCGGCAGTGTTGTCGCGACCCGTATCAGGGCCTCGGACGGCTCGCGGGTGTGGACGGCGAAGAGCCCGGGCGTCCCCGTCCAGGGCATGCACATGGTGGGCGCCACCGATGACACGGTGCTCGGTTACCGCTTCGCCGCCCAGGACGCCCCGCAGGACCCTCCCAGCGAGGTGGTGGCCATCGACGCGGACAACGGCCGGGAGTTGTGGTCCGTGCCGTCCGGCGCCCAGTCGAAGGCCGTCACGGGTCGGACTCAGGACGCCGTCGTGGTCGGCTCCGCCGTCGTGACGGTCGACGCTTCCAATTCCCGCTTCGAGGCCCGGGACGCGCACAGCGGTGAGGTCACCTGGACGACGTCGTTCCCCGCGGGTACGCAGTGCGCTCCCGTCCCGGCGGGCCCACAGCTCCTCGCGATGTGCGCGGCGGACACGGAGGTGGATGCCTTGGAGGTGCGCCACCCCACCCTCTACACGGTCGACCGAGCCTCGGGGACACTGGGCAGGCCCATCGCGGTTGACGGCCCCGCCGTGCCGATGGGCGTTGCCGACGGCAGGCTCGTACTCCTTCAGGTACGCATGGAGGGACCGGCGCTGGCCGGGTACGACGGGGTGGCGCAGGCCGACCCGGCCTCGCGGAAGGTCACGTACTCCCGACTGGCCAAGACGTACGCGGGGACGCCCGGCATGGCGGACGGCACCGTCTACGTGAGCAGGCAGACCGGTCTCGTCACAGCGCTCGACCCCGCGACCGGCCGGGAGAAGTGGTCGCGGCAGACTGGCGTGGAGGGTGCGTCGGGCCCCGTGGCGGGAGCCGACGCGCTGTATTTCAGCTCGGCCACCGGCCGGGTGGTCGCGCTGTCGCCGTACGATGGCAAACCCCTGTGGACAACAGATCCGCAGGCCGATGGTTTGACGGGCGAGCAGGGCGCAAGTCCGCGCGTGACCGTTGCGGGGCGTGCGGTGTTCGTGGCTGCGGCCAAGAACACTCTCTTCGCCTTCGACGCGCAGAAGCCGCCGAAGTCGGGCTGACCCGGGCGGCACCGGACGCCGGCCGCTTTCCTTGCCATGCGGACACCTCAGCGGCTCACGCGGTCGCCTACGCAGCCGGCGACGAGGTGCCCTTCCACCTTCCACAGACCCACCTGGATGAGGTCGATGTGGAGGTCCTGCCTCCTGCGCGACAGGAAGTCGCGGTGCGCCTGGGCCAGGGTGCCGAGGCCGAACCGGGACACCGGAGCGGCGAGGCGGATTCCGTAGCGCCGGCGCCGATTTCACATCAGTGACGCATCCTCACCTTCACCCGGCTTCTTCGGCGTACGAACTCCGGTGGTGCGTCCCACGCGTTGCGATGCGTGCGCAGCCACCAGACGAACAGGTAGTTGCGGAAGGTCCGGAACCGGGTGGAGTTTCCGGCAGGGTTCGTCGGCCGGGCATACCTGGCGCAGGGCATCGCCGCAGTCCCTGCGACGCCCCCTAATGCCTCCGGGAGCGTCGGGCGGCACAGCGGGGCGGCCGGGGAGGGACCGGCGCCGAACCGGGTGGTGAAGGCGATGCCGGCCGCGTACTCGGTGGGCAGGCGCCGACCCTTGGTAGTGGGCGCCGCCGGTCGCAACGACCGGGCGATTTCGCATCCTGTCGCCCCGGCTCTGCTTTCAGCGGGTCGGAGGCCGTTCCCTCATCCGTGAGAGGGAGGCCTCCCGTCCTGCCGGGGCTGCTGCAGCCGGGCCGCGAGCTCCCTGGGCAGGACGTCCCGGTTTGTCGGAGTGAGCTGGACGACCTCGATGTCGGTGCGCCGCTTGAGGACGTCGGTGAACGGATCGCGGTGCGTGTGGACCGTGGCGACGACGTCGATCTCCGCGACGAACAGCTCGTCGATCGCGTGCCGGAACGCCGTGCACGCCAGTTCCATCCGCCCCAGCTCGTCGATGAGCACCAGCTGCCCCGTTGCCTCCTCGGTTGCCGCCGGCCGAAGCGACGGCAGCGCCAGTCGTTCCATGACGCCCAGGTCGACGCCGTATTTTCCTACCCGTGGCGGACCGGGCAGGTCGACATGGGCGAGCACCTCCCGGCGGCCTGCCAGGGTTTCCAGAGCGAAACCGACGCGGGCGCCGGATTGCCGGATCTCCTCCGTGGTGAAGCCAGTGGCCGCGTGGGTGGGCAGCAGCGCGGCCAACCGGCGGAGAGCGGTCGTCTTGCCTGCGCCGGGGCGGCCCTCGAGCAGGATCCTTGTCGGCACACTGCCATCTTCACCCCGGCTTCCGGAGGTGGCCCGGGTGGGCTCGGCCGAACGGGGGGTTTTCAGGTGCGGACCGGTGCCGGTGCCGCCATTGCGGGTAGGGCGGCGCGCATGAGCGGAATTGAAATCAGCAGCACCGCGTTCGACGACAAAACGGTGATCCCCCGTCGGTACAGTGGCGAGGGCGAGAACATCTCACCGCCGCTGACCTGGTCGGGGGTGCCCCACGAGGCCACGGAGCTGGTGCTCCTGTGCGAGGATCCGGACGCGCCGGGGACGACCTTCCTGCACTGGCTGGTGACCGGCATCGATCCGAGGACCACCGGGGCGGCGGAGGGCCAGAAGCCCACGGGGGGCCTGCCGTGGCCCAACGGCTTCGGCCACGTGGGCTGGGGAGGGCCGATGCCTCCACCGGGGCACGGGCCGCACCGCTACTTCTTCCGCCTGTATGCCCTGTCCGAGCCGCTGCCGCTGCACGACCACCCGGGCGCCGAGGACGTGCACCGTGCCCTGAAGGGTAGGGAGCTGGCCTCCGGCACCCTGGTCGGGACCTATCAGCGCTGACGCGTCACCGCTGGTCGTAGCCGTGGGCGCCGTACAGCCGGACGAACCGGGCCGCGGTGACCGTCCTGCGGTGCACCAGGCCGCGGACCTGCCGCTCGTACAGCTCGACGCGCTCCTGCCCGCCCTGCCCGATCGGCTGGACGAGCCGGCCACCGGTGCGGAGCTGATCCACGAGCGGCTCAGGCACCCGCGGGAAGGCCGCGCAGACGATGACGGCGTCGTACGGGGCGCGGGACGGCATCCCGAGGGTCCCGTCGCCGAGTACGACCTCGGCATTGCCGACGCCCTGCCCGGCCAGCCGGAGGCGAGCCTCGTCGACCAGGTCGGGCCAGCGCTCGACGCTGACGACGTACGCGGCCGAGCGGGCCAGCAGCGCGGTCTGCCAGCCGTATCCGGTCCCGACCTCCAGGACCTGTTCGTTTCCGGTGAGTCCGAGAGCGGAGACCATCATGGCGATCAGCGAGGGCTGGGTGGTCACCTGCCCGTGGGGGAGCGGAACGGGCGTGTCCCGGTACGCGGACGCCACCTCGTCCGCGGGGACGAATTCCGCCCGGGGGATGCTCCGCACGGCCTCCAGGAGACGGTCGTCGGTCACGCCCACGGCGTGGGCCGCGCGGACCAGGTCCTCGGGAGTGCGTTCACGAGCCATCGGACCGCGGGGCCGCGTCCCAGCCGATGGGCTCGTAGTGGTCCGAGCCGGGCCGCTCGACCATCGGCAAGGTGAGCCGGCCCTGCTGGTTGAGCCACCGGGTGGATCGTTCGGCCGGCTCGGAGACCGGGTGCTCCCGGAAGAACCCGGCCGTGATCCGTCGTGACGTCGCCTCGTCGCTCACGTGCTTGGCGGCGTTCTCGCAGTACTCGTTGCGGTGCCGGTGAGCGGGGTCCGGTTCCGGCCGGGCGCAGCCCGGGCAGTCGAAGCCCTTGGTCTGGTCGAGGTTGATCAGCGCCAGTGTCGGCGCAGTACGACGGACCGTCGTTTGTTCCGGCGGGTACCACAGCGCGTTGGCCATCGCCGGCACGTCTACGGCCCAGGTCTTGGGCGGGGTGATCGAGACATCCGTCTCCTCCGCGCCGCTCCTGTTCCCGTCCATGTGCCCCATCCGCCGTTCATCCGCCGTGCTGCCGCCCCGGTCCAGTGTCGACACGTTCCGCGCGCGGCGCGATCCGGGGCGGTCGGGCGCAAGGGGTGACCCGTGATCCGCCAGGCGCAGCGCGTCGGCGTCACGACAGGGTCCCCGGGTCGGTGTACCGCAGCAGAGCGCCCACGCCCTCGTGCAGCCTCAGCCGGCTCTCCGGTACGGCGACCAGTTCGGCACCGGTGCCGACGAGGGCCCGGACGAGGGCCTCGTCGGCACGTTCCTCGTGCGGGGCCCGCACGCCGAAGGACATCAGCTCCACCTCGGTCAGGGCGAGCTGAGTGGGCTGGGAGCCCGCCCAGAGCCGTAGCGAAGACCCTGGCGGCCGGTTCAGCAGCAGTGCCGCGACCTGGCCGCGTTGGAGGGCGGCGACGGTGGCGGCCAGCCCCTCCGTCATGGGTCCGTCCAGGGCACGCCGGCCGATGAAGATGTCCACGAGCTCCCGGTCGTGCGCGGCCATGTGGCCGCGGAAGACGCTGTCGAGCTGAGGCTCCAACAGGGCGCGTCCGGTGTTGGTGGGGGTCCGGCCGCCCACGCGTACGACCTTGTCCCGCAGGGTGTGCGGCAGGCGGCGGATCAGCACGTTGCACGCCCACTCGTCCCCGCCCACGACGACGGCGTCGGCATGGGCGCGCCGCGCCCGTTCGTCCAGCCGGTGGCCGAGCCGGACGGAGGTGCGGTGCCAGGTCGCCACCGCGACCCTGCGGTGCAGCCGCTCACCCGGCGTGACGGTGGACGCGGGCCAGGTGCCGGTCTCCGCCTCCAGAGTCACCCAGCCGTGGGTCTCGGCGGTCGGAAGGCCGCCGTAGTGGACGACTACGGCCATGTAGGGGATCTCCGGAACGTGCTGGGTGACCAGGGGCATTGCGTCCGGGAGGGTGCTGTAGCGCGCGGAGTCGTGCTCGGGCGGCCTGGGTAGCTCCCCGTCCAGGACGAGCGTGCCGTGGGCGGCGAAGATGGCCTGACCGTGCACCCCCGGCACCGCGTTGTCGGCGCCGACCGCCTCCTCCAATACGTTCAGCAACGCCTGGTCCGAGCCCTGACGGGACAGACTCTCGCGCAGCCGCCGCCAGCGCAGCGCGATCGCCCGCTCGGGATGCTCGACGTCCCGGGAGGTGTCCAGGTACACGGAGGCGAACGGGCCCGGCTCCGCGTAGAGGTGTTCAAGGAACGACAACCTCATCGCCACTCCTCGTCCATGGTTTCCCCTCCTTCATGATGCGCGCCCCCGCGGCGATGGAGCTCGACGAGCGCAAAGCGGTGCGGAACGCGGGGCGGTCAGGCGCCGGCCCGGCAGCAGCCGGCCCATCGTGAGCGCAGGCCCGGGACCGCGGCCTCCATCGTCGCCATGGATCACCCATCGGGGCTGCGGCAGGTCTATCGGTAGGGTCGGGGTCGTCTTTGCGGAGGTTGCCTGATACGAACAGGTGGGCCGCCGACGGCATTTGGGAACGGAACTCCGCCGCCGTCCTGGCCGCGGCAGACAGGTGAGCGGACTCACCAGCATGCGGCCGGAGCCAGGAAGGGGGCGCCCGGCCGGTCCGAACCCGGTGATCACGCACTCGGACGCTCTCGCTCCCTCACCGCGACGCGCGAGCGTATCGAACGCGACAGTGACGACGGCGATCGCGACGACTTCCTCGTCCTGCTCCCTGACAGCACTCCTATCGGCCATATTGCACTGAGCGGCCAGAACATCGTCAAGGGCACAGCACAGGTCGAACTGATGCTGGCTCCTGAGCATCGCGGGCACGGCCACGGCACCGACGCCTTCGAGGCCCTGGTGGACCTGGCGTTCGGCGAACTCCCGATGCACCGCCTCACGGCAGAAACTCACACCGACAATGCCGCCGCCCGCGCCGTCCTCGCCAAATCCGGCTTCGTGCACGAAGGCTTCAGCCGCGCCGCCTGTCTCCATCGCGGCCGCCGCCACGACCTCGCCGTGTTCTCACTGCTCCGCCCCGAATGGGAAGAGCTGAACCGCCCTCGCGCCTGGGATGCCTGACCAGACGGAAAGCACTTGCCCAGTTCCCAGCCCAATCCGGCGCGCACCCCGCAGAGCAGGCAAGTCGACGATCGCCCGCCGAGTCAACCGACCGCTGTTCGCTGCCAGAGAGGCATTGTTTCGCGCTGGGAAGTTCGCCAATGACCGACCCGGGGCCACGCGTAGCTGATCTCCCGACGTTGGACGACAAGCTTGATGGCATGTGGGCACCTCGAGTCCCGAAGGCCGTACCGGGCCGACGGTCTGAGCCGCCGAAGCCGAGCATCAGCCGCCGGCCCGTGGCCACCGGAGCCTTCGATGCCCACGACGTTTCGGCATACCATCTGCCGAATGCTGGATGGACGGATCAACGATGTGAGAGGCCGCACCTCCGGTGCCTCGTCGGTCTGGCGGGCGCCGGGAATGCCGGCCCTGCTCGGTTCGACCGCGCTCGGTTTCGCCGGCACAGCGCTGCTGATGCCGGTCGCTCCCCTCTGGGTGCTCGACGGCGGGGCCGACGAGCTGGGCGCGGGCGCGGTCAACGCCGTGATGATGCTCTGCACGGTGATCGCCCAGTTGCTCGTGGGACGAGTGCTTGGACGCCTCGGCTGGCGCTGGACGCTCACGCTCGGGGCATGCCTGCTCGGAGCTCCCGCACCGGCGCACCTTCTCACCGACGACGTGTGGGCGGTGACGGCACTCGCGGCGGTGCGCGGCCTCGGTTTCGGGATCGTCACCGTCTGCGGCGCCATGGGGGTCGCCGTGCTCGTCGAGCCCGCGCGTCGCGGCCGCGCCGTCGGAGCCTACGGACTGGCGATCGCGGCCCCGCAGTTCCTGCTCATCCCCATCGCGCCCTGGCTTGCCGAGCGGGTCGGGTACTGGCTGGTGTTCATGCTCGCCGTCGTTCCGCTGCTCGCGATTCCGCTCGCCCTGCCCGTGGCCCGGGCCCTGCGCACCTCGGACCGGCCGACCGCCGACCCTGCCCGACCCGGCAAGCGGCGCGATGCCGCCGGACTCCGCCGTGTCCTGGCGGGGCCGATCGCAGCGTTGCTCGCGATCACCTCGGCAGGCGGCGCCGTGCTCACGTTCACGCCGCGTCTGGATCCCGACCCGACCACGGTGTATCTGGCGCTCCTGGTGTTCACCGGGACCTCGGCACTGTGCCGCTGGGCCTTCGGAGGTTTCGCGGATCGCCGGGGCGCCGCCCCGGCGATCGCACCGCTCCTCTTCGTCGGCGCCGCCGGACTCGCTGCCATCGGCGTGGGGACGGCGCGCGGTCCTGACATGGCCGGGAGAGTCCTTCTGATCGCCGGCATGCTCGTCGTGGGCGTCGCGTACGGCGGTCTGCAGAACCTGACCCTCGTGCACGCCTTCGCCGCCGCGGGGGAGGAGTCGAGATCGTCCGTCGGCACGGCGTGGAACGTCGGCTTCGACGCGGGCACGGGGCTCGGTGCCCTGGCGGTCGGTGCGGTCGCCACCTCGACCTCCTACCCGGTCTCGTACGCCGTTCTCGCAGTCGTCACCGCGCTGGTGGGTCTCGGGTGGGCGGGCTCCCGTTGGCGGGGCGCAAAGGGATGCCGGGAGTCTTCCGGTTGATGATCCGGGAGACGACGCCCAGCTAGCGCCTGCTGTCATCTGCTGCCGGGCGGGCCCACCGGAGGGTGGACCCGCTCCGCTGTTCAGCCTCCCCGCATCTGACTGGCCCGCAGGGCGCCTCGTTCTTACGATCCGTTGCCTTCACCACCGCAGCCCTTCGGATGCTCTGCTCAGCCGTGAGGCCCGGGCCAGTGCGCCAGGCCATCGAGCGACGGTGCCTGGCATGTCGCCTGCTGTGGTGAGTTGTAGAACTCGTACGCCTTGCCGAGACCGCCAAGTTCAATGAACTTCATCATCCGGGCGGAGGGGTTCGCGATCCGCAGAGATCCTTCGTGCTCCCGACCGGTCCAGCCGTTCACCGTGCCGTAACCGATGGCGACGTGCTCGGTACGGATGATGGCCGTTCGCATGGCCAGGGCCCTTCGCGGCTCCGAACAGCACAGGAAGCCCCGGCGACGCATGGCAAGGCTGCCCAGGCGTGGCTGAACTGCCTGCAGTTGCCGCCCGATTCCAGCGGCACCGGTCGGTGCATCCGTGATTGTTTCCGGCACCGGCGATTCCGATCTTCCGGTCAGTGGTTCTCGAGGTTTGCGGTCATCCGTTCGAGCACATTGACCGCCGTGCGGTAGTCCTCAATGGTGATGCCGGCTGTGGACAGCTCGCGAAAGGTGCCCACGCGCTCGGCAACGGAGTTGAGGCGCCGTCGGCCTTGCGGTGTGAGGGTGAGGCGGTCGGGCGCTGGGCGGGTCGCCCAGCCGTCCGCGAGGACGGCGTCGATGGCGGTGGCCAGGGTGCAGGCGTCGGCGTTGGCCGCGAGGACCGAGAGGACCTCGGCGTCGCGGATGCCGGGGGTGTCGCGGATGGTATTGAGAACCTGCCAGGCGATGCGAGTGAGGCCGAACTCGGCGAGCAGGCCGTCCATGTACTGCGTGAGGGCTCGGTCGGTGCGGTTGAGCCAGTAGCCGATGGGCTTCATGATGATGATCCTTCAGCGCGTGAGGAAGGCGGCGGAGTTCTCGGACGCCCACTGCCGGAAGCTGCGGGCGGGCCGGCCGAGCAGGGGCTCGGTGGGTGTCGGCGACGGCGGCGGGACCGGCGGTCGCGGCGGCCCACAGGGCGAGCAGCGAGCCGGCCGTCGGAGTCGGCATGAACTGGCTCATCTGCCGCTCGGCCTCCGCGTGGCTGATCCTCTCGACGCGGATTTGCGACCGAGGACATCGGCGATCTCGACCCCCGCGGGGACGGTCGGCTCGGCCGGGTTGGTGCCGGCCGCGCGGACCGGTGGCACGGCGGCGTGCGGGCGATCGGCGACAGCGCGGCCGACCTTGCCGCGTGCACCGGTGATGAGGATGGTCATGACGTTCCCCCTGGGGCTGATGAGCTGTGAGCTCTGCGCTTCCCGGCGTGTCATTCGCATATGCATGCTTGCATGCACGTAATTTCATGTCAACACATGCTTTCTCGAAGTCATGGAACTACACTCTGGCGGCATGACGACGAATGGGCCGCATACGGCCGAGGACCTGCTGAACGCCGTGGGCCCGGCGTTCTCGAAGCTGCGCCGCACCTCGCTGCTGGAGGTCGCGAACCCCATCTCGGCCAAGGATCTGAGCCGGACCCTGGTCCTGAACATCGTCCAGGAGCACACCCGCGAGTCCGGGGCCGAAATCACCGTAGGCGCGGTTGCCGAGCTGCTCGGCGTGGACCCATCGGTGGCCAGTCGGATGGTCAGCGACAACATCAAGGCCGGCTACCTGGTCCGGGCTGCCTCCCAACAGGACGGCCGTCGCACGGTTTTGCGGCTCGGCCCGGAGGGCACCGAGCTCATGAGTCGCCTCAGGCGCCACCAGCGTGAGGCATTCGACTACATCACCGACGACTGGGCCGACGAGGACCGCCTCGAATTCGCCCGCCTCATGCTCAAGTACGTCGACTCGCTGGCCCGGCTCCGGGACCGCGACCCGGCCGGGGACGCCAAGCGCCCTTGAATCGGGGCGGTGGGGCGACAACCTGCAGGCCGAACGATCACCGGCCGTCGCTGCGGATGGGCCGGGTCGACCGTCGGGCGCGCGGGCAGCAGCGCCGCGAACTGGTCCCGGAGTGGGTCAGTCAGCCATGATGGCGGCACGGGAGCACAGGTTCCCCCGGTGATCACAGAGCGTCGCAACTCCGTGATCACCGACCAGGGCCTCAGTGAACGGACAGGAGATCCTGAGGGCGTCGCCCACCCGCAGATCCACCACACGCCCCCTGCCGTTGTACCCGACGTCGCGGGAGGTGACCGTAGCGCCCGGTTACGACAGCCGAGGCGCCGATGCAGCGTTTGGAATGATCAAGTGCGGTTCGGTTCAGTGTGTCTGGGCCCATGGTTCCGGGTCCGGCCCACGGGTGGGGCGGGGAGGGGCTCGCCTCAGGCCGGCTTGCGCCACACGGAGATGTGCTGTGCGGAGTCTTGGGTGAATGGCGCCCTGTCCCAGTCCGCGACGCGTAGTTCGAGCTCCAGCCCCGCGATCCGTGCCATGAGGTCGAGCTCTGCCGGCCATGCGTACCGGTGCCGGGAGTTCGTGCGGCGGTAGTGGCCGTCGTCGGCGCCGCGCGCGAAGTGGTGCGAGACGAGGATCTGTTCGACCAGGTCGAAGGTGTCGAAGCCGAGATGCCGCTCGGAGACGTCGAACGGCACCGCGACCTGCCCGGGCGGCAGAAACCGCAGCGGCGGCACGCCCAGCTCGATGACGAACCGGCCGCCAGGTGCCAGGTGCCGTGCGGCGTTGCGGAAGCACTCGACCTGCTCGTCCTGCGTGAGCAGATTCGTGATGGTGTTGTAGACGAGATACACCAGGGCGAACTTGCCGGGGACGACGGTCGTCGCCATGTCCCCGATGGCGACCGGGAGCGTGTCCTCGTCGATCTTGCGCCGCAGGACCGCTGCCATGTGTTCGGACAGTTCGATGCCCACCACTGGCACGCCGCGTTCCCGGAGCGGGATCCCCACTCGTCCGGTTCCGATGGCGAATTCCAGGGCCCGGCCGTCTCCGGCGAGTCCTGCGAGGAAGCCGAGAGTCGGTCCGAGAAAGGTGGCCGAGGACTTTTCGCTCTCCTCGGCGTCGTAGCGGTCGGCGGTCGCCCGGGTCCACAGCTCGCTGCTCGTCATGGGCGGTCACTCTGCAGGGCGCGGCGCGGCGCTGTCGACGTATTTACCTTCCACCGCCTCCGGTCGAGGCCCCCGCCCGGTGGGAAGTCTCCCGGCCAAGGCCCTCCGGACCGACGTGAGCAGTCGGCTCAGCTCCGCTCCACCAGCCGCTCGGACACGGACAGTGCCATGCGCAGCGCACTGTCCCGGTCCGCGCCGTGCTGGCCGAGGACGACGCGCGTACTCAACCCGTCGAGCAGGGCGAGGAGTTCGGAAGCACGCGCTGACGCGTCCAGGTCCGCGGCGAAGCGGCCCTGTCGCACACCCTTGGCGAGGAGTGACTCGAGGTCCTCCTGCCAGCCGCGATCGATCTCGGCCTGGGCCTGGCGCAGTGGCTCGTTCGACGCCGTGCGTGCCCATAGTTCGATCCACAGGGTCCAGCGCGGGTCCCGCGGTCCATGGGGGAGGTACAGCTCCAGGAAGAGGCGGAGCTTGCGTTCGGTGCCGACCCGACCTGCCAGCAGTGCCCGGCGTTCATCGGTGAGCGCGCTCTCGCTCCACCGCAACGCCTCCAGGAGCAGGCGGTCCTTGCTGCCGAAGTAGTAGAGGATGTGGCCGCCGCTGGTGCCGAGGCGCTTGGCGAGCGCCGACATGGTGAGCGTGGCCAGGCCGTCCTCGGCGATGGCCGCCATCGCCTCTTCCAGCATCCGTTCCTGGGTCAGGTGCCCGTCACGCCGTCGCGCCGTCGCTGCCACGCCGCGCCTCCTCCTCCGTGTGCCCAGTGATGACCTTAGCGGCCGATTTCCGCAGAGGTCTTGACGGGGCACCGGAGACGCATCTTGAATGCCGTTCTAACTCTTAGAACGGCATTCAAAGTAACGTGCCCGGGCTTCCGGGACACACACGGACGAGGGGTGGGTCGCATGACGCAGCAGGACACGACCGCGAGAGCGCCCGGCGGAACGATGGCCGCCGACCAGGTCTTCCAGGTGGAGACGCACGGCATCGACCCGATTCCCGACGAGGATCGCCATGGCAGCGCGAAGGACTTGTTCTGGCTGTGGTTCGGCTCCAACCTCACCTTCACCTACGTCATCAACGGCGCCCTGGCCGTCGCCTTCGGCCTGTCCTTCTGGCAGGCGACCGGTGTCGTGGTCCTCGGTGGCCTGTCGTTCTTCGCCATCAGCGCCGCCGGACTGAGCGGTGTCCGTACCGGCACCGCCACTCTGGTGATCTCCCGCGCCCCCTTCGGTGTGCGCGGCAACTGGCCTGCCGGAATGCTCAACTGGGTGGTCAGCATCGGCTACACGATCCTCAATACGGTCGTCGGCACGCTCGCCCTCGAAGCGTTCTTCATCGATCTGGGATGGGAGTCCGGCCGCGCAGGGCGGGCTCTCGCGCTCCTGATCACACTCGCGCTGACCTTCGTCGTCGCCCTGTGGGGCCACGCCACCGTCCAGTTCGCCGAGCGGTGGATCGCGTACGTTCTCGCCATCGGCTTCGCCGTGCTCCTGGTGTTCCTGCTGCCGGGCGCCGAAACGGGCCAAGTGGCCGCCCTGCCCGGTGTGTCCGGGTGGAGCCTGGCATTCGTCGTGATGCTGGCCGGTCCGTTCAGTTACGTTCCGATGCCCGCCGACTACACGCGCTACCTTCCGAAGACGACCTCGCTGCGGTCGCTCACCTGGTACGGAGCCCTCGGCGGCTTCGTGTCGTCGGTCGCTCTGGGCGTGGCGGGGGTGGCCGCCGCCACGCAGACGGACATGACCGACGCCGTGGCGGGCACCGAGAAGCTGCTGCCGGGATGGTTCCAGCCTCTCTTCCTCGCCCTCGTCCTCGGTGGCTCGGTCACCAACTCGATCGTCACCCTCTACTCGTCGAGCCTGAACCTTCAGGTGCTCGGCATCCCCTGGAGCCGCTCCAAGGCCATCATCATCAGCGCGGCCGTCACTGCGGCGGGCTCGCTCTGCGCGCTCTTCCTCACCGACTTCACCAGCTCACTGCTGTCCTTCCTCTCCCTGCTGATCATCGTCTTCGCGCCCTGGGGCGGCGTGTTCCTCACCGACATGCTGATGCGCCGCTGCCACTACGACCCACCGGCCCTGCACGCCGGCCCGGACGGCGCCTACTGGTACCGGTCCGGCTACCACCCCGCCGGTGTCGCAGCGCTCCTCGTCGGCATGGCCTTTGCCGCGCTCACCTGCGACTCGGAGCTGTGGACCGGCCCGCTGGTCGCGCCGCTGGGCGGCTCCGACCTGACCCTGCTCGGCTCGCTCGTCTCGGGGCTCGTCTACTGGCTGCTCGCCCGACGGACCGTCGTCCCGCACACCGACCTTTCCTGAACGGCTTCCACGCGGCGTCCACATCGGGCCCGCGTGGCAACGCCCTGCCGAAATACCCGAACCATCAGGAGTTGCCTCACATGGCCATCGCCGCTCACCCCGCCCACCTCGTCCTGCGCAACGCCCGTATCCATACTGTCGACCCGGTGCTGCCCGAGGCACAGGCCATGGCAGTGGTCGACGGCCGTATCGCCTGGCTCGGCTCCGACAAGGACGCACAGGGGTGGACGGGGCCCGACACACGGGTGATCGATGCCGGCGGGAAGCTGGTCCTTCCCGGTTTCATCGATGCCCACAACCATGTCCGGCTGGGCTCGGACGATGCCTGCGTCCAGCTGTCCGGCGCCCGTACACTTGACGAAATCCACGCCCGCATCCATGCCTGGCGCACGGCCCACCCCGACGCGGAGTGGATCGAGGCGGAAGCCTTCGATTACTCGGCCATCCCGGGGGGTCGGATGCCGGCCGCCGGCGACCTCGACCAGGTCACCGGCGATGTGCCCGCCTTCGTGTTGAGCTACGACGTGCACACCGCCTGGGTGAACACCGCGGCGATGCGCCGGCTCGGCATCGACCGCGACCACATCCGTCCGCCCTTCGGTGAAGCCGCCATCGACCCGGCCACAGGCGAACCCACCGGTTTCATCACGGACTTCGCCGTTAAGGGCCTCTCCCGTGACGGCCACCGGGCCCTGCAGAAGCTGGGCCTGCCATGGGCCTCGCCCGACCGGCAGTACGGACGCCTCACCAAGTCCCTGGACGATGCCATCGGCTTCGGCATCACCACAGTGGTCGAGCCCCAGAACTCGCTCGACGACCTGGCCCTCTTCGAACGCGCACGCGCCGAAGGGCGGCTCCGGTCCCGGATCGTCGCGGCCCTCTTCCACCCGCGCGGCACCACGGCCTCCGACCTCGACGACTTCGCCGCCGCCGCGCGCCGGTACGCCGACGACCGGCTGCGGGTCGGACCGCTCAAGCTCTACATCGACGACGTCGTCGAGCCGCGTACCGCAGCCCTCCTCGAACCCTACGCCGGCTGCCGTCACCACCGCGGAGACACCTTCTACCCGCCTGAGGAGTTCGCGAGCCTGCTGACGAGGCTGGACGCCCGCGGCTTCCAGTGCTTCGTCCACGCGACCGGCGACAGGGGGATCCGTACCGTCCTCGACGCCGTCGAGCACGCCCGTGACGCCAACGGGCCGCGGGACGCCCGCCACCAGGTCGTCCACGTCGAGTGCCTCGACCCCGACGACACACCGCGCTTCGCCGCACTGGGCGTGGTTGCGTGCATGCAGCCCCGTCACAGCGCCCCGGAAGTAGCGGGACCCGGCAAGGACTGGGCGGAGAACATCGGCGCCGATCGCTGGCACAAGGCATGGCCCCTGCGCAGCCTGCACACGGCCGGGGCGGTGCTGGCGCTCTCCAGCGACTGGAACGTGGCCGAGATGGACCCGATGGTCGGCATCTACACCGCCGTCACCCGGCGCCCCCTGGGCGGCGGTGAGCCCTGGATGCCGCAGGAGACGATCAGCGTGGAGGACGCCGTCCACGGATACACGATGGGTTCGGCGTACGCCAACTTCCTTGAATACGAACGCGGTTCGCTGACGGTCGGCAAAGCCGCCGACTTCGTGGTCCTGTCCCGTGACATCCTGCGCGCAGCACCGGAGGACATCCCCGGCACCGTGGCGGAGACCGTAGTGGTCGCAGGCCTTGTCGAGCACGGCGGCTGACCGCGGATGACGTCGCGCAGCGCCATGTGCCGTAACGGTGGCAGCAACACCTTTAGAATGCTGGTGACTTGGACGGGTGTCGGCGGCAGGCGCAGTGAACCATGCCCGCCGGCCATGGCGTTGGCGAGGGCGTGCGAGACCACCGACGACCACAGCGAGCCGACGACCTCGACCGTGCGCGCCACACTGGCGGTGCCTCGAGGTGCCCGCGGCACCTACCGAGTGGGCCTGGCCCTGCCCGACCCGCGCTTCCCCGGGGCCGCCGACGCGGTGCGCTGTGCGAATGCGACGGTCGACTGGGTGAGCGGCGTCAACATCGTGGCCGGCGTACGGATCGGTCGCTGACCGCGGTACGCCGGGCGATCGCAACGTTCACCCGACGGGGAGTGGCGACCACCGCGTCGCCACGCATGACCCAAGTCCGGTCGGCAGGCGTCGGATCCCGAGGCCTGCTGCACCGCTGTCGCAGCTCTCGCAGGGCCCTGGCCTTGCATTCCTGCTCGCCAGTGAATGGTGGTGGTCCACGATGGCGTACGGCTCGTTCCGGGCCTGTGAGAATGCGTAAGGGCCGACTGCGGGCGGAGTGGTCGCGGTCTTGAGGTGTCATGAGCGGGCGTAGCCCGTGAGGGGTGGGGTGCGCAGGGCGATGACCGCTATGTCGTCGTGGCCGTCGCTGGGGTGGTGGTCGGCGAGTGCCCGGCACAGCTCCTCCGGGGGTCGGCCCGCGTGCTGGGAGGCGGTGACCGCCAGTGCGTCCAGGCCCTGGTCCAGCGGCTGGCCGGGGGATTCCACCAGGCCGTCGGTGTAGAGGATGACGGTGCTGTCGACGGGCAGCACCTGGCAGTGGTCGGGACGAGGCAGCTCGGTCGCAACCCCGAGGGGAACCCCGGGATCGGTGTCCAGGTAGCGCACGCGGCCGTCGGGTAGCAGCAACAGCGGCGGCGGGTGTCCGGCGCTGCTCCAGTGCAGCCGCCAGCCGCCGTCGGCGGGTTCCAGGCGGGCTACCAGGACGGTGGTGATGGGGGCGTCGCCCCAAGCGTCCATAATGCGGTCGAGCCTGGTGAGGACGGTGCTGGGCGCGGTGCGCCCGTCGTGGCACAGGGCCCGCAGCATGCTGCGGATCTGCGACATGTTCGCCGCGGCCCGCAGGTCGTGCCCGATAACATCCCCGATCAGCACCGCGCAGGCGCCGTCGGGCAGCAGCACGGCGTCGTACCAGTCCCCGCCCAGTGCGGCGGGGGCGCTGGCGGGGCGGTAGACCGCTCCCGCCGTAAAGGGGTGCAGGTCCGGCAGATGGGGCAGCAGCAGCCGCTGGAACTGTTCGGCGCTGTGGCGGACCTGCTGGTAGAGACGGGCGTTCTCGATGGCCACCCCGGCTGTGCCGGCGAGTGCCAGGATCACGCCCTCGTCGTGCCGGTCGAAGGGCCGCCCGTCCTTGCGTTCGGAGAGGTAGAGGTTGCCGTAGATCCGTCCGCGTACGCTGATGGCGACGCCGAGCAGGGAGTGCATGGACGGGTGGCCGGGCGGAAAGCCGGCCGATTCCGGGTGCGTGGCGATGTCCTTCACCCGCAGCGGCTCGGGGTGGTGGATCAGGTGGCCCAGCAGGCCCCGCCCGCGGGGGAGCTCGACTCCTTCCAGGTGCGCCAGCTCATTCGCTGTGAGTCCTAGCGGGATGAACTCGGCCAGGAACCTGCCCTCCTCGTCGAGCACTCCCATGGCGCCGTAGCGGGCGCCCGCCAGGTCCATCGCGGTGCTGACGATGCGGCGCAGGACCGCGGCCAGTTCCAGTTCGCCGGTGATGCTCAGCACAGCCTGAAGCAACCCCTGAAGGGTGCCCTGAGCGCGAGCCAAGGCGTGCAGTTGTTCGCCGATGCGGTCGAGGTCAGAGCTGAGCGGCAGGTTGAGCAGAGACATGTAGGACGCCCCGGCCGGTGTCTCCTCCCGGGCGGCGTCCCGGTCCTGCGGGGCGTCGTCATCCCGGCCTCCCGGTTCCTGCCGGTCCTCCGCCATCGCCACCGCCTCGCTTCCGCGTCCACTCCGGGTATCCCCGTTCCTCATCTGAACCGCGGACCAGCCCCACCGGCCATCGACTGGCCGCACAGTGTCCGCAGACACCCATTCGGCGCAGATGCCTCCCCCGCCGGGCTCAGCGCTCCTGGCTCACCGGTCTTGAAGCCGAGGAGCATCGACCGAAGGGTCTGACGAACTCATTCGCTCCCCCTGGCGGCCGTATCACCGTCGAGCCCGACGACCACGGCCTCGGTCGCTCGCGCGGCGGCCTGACGACCAAGCTGCACTTGGCCGTCGAGCAGGGGCAATGGCCCATGTCCATCGTGATCAACGCCGGACAGCACGGCGACTGCCCTCAGCTCGAGTTCGTTTTGAAGAAGGTCCGTGTCGCGCGCCCGGGTTCGGGGCGTCCGCGGACCCGGCCCGACCGGCTCCGCGCCGACAAAGCGCATGCGTCCCGAAAGAACCGCGCCTACCTGTGCCGACGCGGTATCCGCTGCACCATCCCGGACAAGGCCGACCGGGCCCGCAACCGCAGGAATCTCGGCTCGCGTGGTGGCCGGCCGCCCAAGTTCGACGCCGAGGACTACAAGGCTCGGCACGCGGTCGAGTGTGGCCTTGATCGCCTCAAAAGGCACCGCGCTGTGGCCACGGGATACGACAGGCTCGCGGTCCGCTACGAGGCCACTGTCCTCGTAGCGGCCATCAACGAGTGGCTGTGACCAGCACCGTCAGGAAACGCGGGCGGAGGGCCAGTGGAGTTTAGGTCGTTCAGGGGTTGATGGTGTGTTCGGTGAACTGGCCACAGGAGCGGAACCCCAGGCGGCGGTAGACGGGCTCGCCGTCGGCTGACGCCTGCAAGACCGCGATGCGGTGATCTCGGTCGCGGGCCGTGCGGAGTGCCGCGAGCGTGATGGCACCGCCGTAGCCACGTCGGCGGTGGGCGGCCAGGGTGGAGATGTTGTAGATGCCGGCGACCCCCGCGTGATGAAACACTTCAGCCGAACAGACCGGACGGCTCTCCACGTAGCCGACCAGGTACCGGGCCGGGCAGTGCGCGGCCAGTGCCTGCGGGGCGGCCTGGGCGAAGAAGCGGCGGACGGTGTCGGCAGGCGGGTCCCAGTTCGCGGCGAGAACCGTGGCGTAGTCGGCAAGCTGTTCGGGTGTGGCCACCGTCTGGATGTCCAGTCCTTGGGCGGCGGGCAGTGGCAGGGTGTCGTCCAGCTCGGCCCACATGGCCGTCTCGCGTTCGGACGCCGACAGACCGGCCGCCGTCAGCCGGGCGGTGAGGTCCAGTGGTGTCGAGGCAGGCCCCACCCACCAGGAGAAACGGCGTCCGGTGCGAGCCAGCGTCCGAGCGGTCTCGGTGATACGTGCCGGGGCGGTGGCAGCGGTGAAGCGGGCCGCGGCAACGATGTTGAAAGTGTCGTCGTCCAGGCCACTGTCGGCGACCAGGAGGTCACCAGCCTCTGTGACGGCCGCACCAGTCATGCTCCGATGCAGGTGACAAGCATGTTCCGCCAGGTTCCGTTCCATCCTGTCCATCAAGTCGGCTTCATTGAGGAAATGATCATTCATAGCGATTGATCCCAGCATCACCGGGCGAAGATCGCACGCGAGTTTGGGTTGTCCGCCGACAGTGTCGCGCCGGCGACCAGCACATTCGATACACGGCCTAGCTGTGCATCGCGGTGCTGTAGACGTACAGGGCGATCACACCGGCGACACAGGCGAGGATCACCCATGAACCGAAACTGGTGTGTTTCCCAGTGCCTTTGGGTCGCGTGGCCTTCCCGGAGTGCTTGGACCGCCCGGGCGCTGCCCGTCGCGGCACGCCCGGCGCCGCATCGGCCGCCGCCTCGGCGAGCAGGCGACGGCAGGTCGCGGCAAGCACGCCTGTACCGGCGGAGAGGGGCACCACGGCCTCCGAACGCGCCGGAGCGGTGGTGCCGCCGTCCAGGATGCGCCCCGCGCGTACGAGGACCTCGTCCCGGCCGCCCGCCGGAGCGAGGCTGATCCACCGCCGTACATGCTCACCCCGGATGACCACACCGCCGGACCGCTCCCGGTACACGGTGTGTTCCCGCCACAAGATCTCCGCCAACTCTCCGGCGACGTCTCTCAGTTGTGCGCTCACAACCCCTCCCCCTCCGCCTCGCGGCGAATCGAACAAGCATCGCACTCTAGCGGTAGGCGCAGAGCGGGGGTCCAGCAGTACCCCCAGCGGCCGTGCCCGCCCCCGGGCCAGGTCGCAGAGGCAGCCGGCGACCAGGAGGCGGCGGCCCGGCGCATCGCCGCGCGATGGGGCCGCACTACTGTCGAACAAAGCCAACCAAGTGAACAGAAGGCACGATGACACGCATCCCCGGACCGTCGCCTGAAGCGATACTCGCCGCGCTGCCCGAACTCGCTCCGTACGCACGCGACGCGGTCGTGCTGCACCCCGAGCGCGGAAAGCCGGAGGCGGGCAGCAGTTCGATCGGCGGCCCGCTGCTTTGGCCGGGCGACGAGGCGTGGCCCGAGTGCTCCTGGCCCGACGAAGAATGCCCTGCAGGCGTGCCTGCCACCCCCATGGTGCCGGTTGCCCAGATCTACCGACGCGACATACCGGGGCCCTGGTGGCCCGCCGACACCGACCTCCTGCAGATCCTTTGGTGCCCCAATGAACACTGGGATCCTCCGGCCCAGCAGGCCGACGGCAGCCCCGTGCTGGAGGTGCGCTGGCGGCGGGCCGCCGACGTGACAAGCCGGTTGACGACCCGGCCTGCGCCCTTGCGGTTCGAGGAGGACGGATACCTGCCCCAGTCATGCTCCGTCACTGCTGAGTACCTGACCGACTTCCCCTTCCGAGACGAATTGCCGCCGGAGCTTCGGCCGCGGCTGGAGGAACTGGTCCGACGGACCGGCGACGGCGGCGATGCCATTACCCGTCTCGCGGGCTGGAAACTGGGCGGCTGGCCAACCTGGCACCTGTCGCACCCCACCGTGTTTCGATGCGGAGAGTGCGGCGAGGGCATGACGCTGCTGTTCACCGTGGCCAGCGACGACGAGACAGGGGTCGTCGTCGGCAGATGGGGCGACCTGCGAATCTTCACCTGCCCCGTCGACCACCGGCACGATTTTCAGGCAGACCTGCACTGACGCGGACTCACCACCCGCGCCACCCGCCCTGACGGCGCCCCGCTCCGACCGTTCCGGCGCCGTGGGTCAGGATCTCAGTCAGCAGGACCGCCGGTCACTTGATCCGGGCGGCGCGAGCGGCACGGAACTCGGCCTGACCTCTCACTGCAGCAGCTCAGCGACCTCGGAGAGTTGGGCCTTGGACAGGGGGCCGCGCTGGAGGGCCATGGCATTCTCCTCGGCCTGGGCGACGCTACGGAAACCGGGGATCGGCACCGTCCGCGGGCTGCGTGCCCACAGCCACGCGAGGGCACCCTGTGCAAGCGTGCGGCCGTCGGCGGTGAGCACGTCCCGTACGGCATCGACGCGCGCCCTCCATTGGGGTGCGGGCACGCCGCCTTCGTCGAACCAGCGCAGCCACGCGGGCGGCAGCGAACGGATGTCGCCCGCTGAGCCTCGGTCGGGAGATGCCTGCTTTCCGGTGAGCAGGCCCATAGCGAGCGGGCTGCGCACGATGGACGCGAGTCCACGCTGCTCGCACAACGCCAGCATCTCAGGCGCATCCACCAGCACATTGCACGCGTGCTGGACGCCCGCACAGTGCTCCCCCTGCGCGAAGAGCGCCGCTCGCCCGGGATCGTCGGTACTCCAGGCGTACGTACGGATGAGCCCCTCTCGTACGAACTCCTCGCATACTTCGCGCAGTTCAGCCACCACGACCAATGGTGCGTCGCCCAGATGCAGCTGGTACACGTCAATCCAATCGGTACCCAGCCGCCGCAACGACGCGGTCAGTGCCCGGCGCGCGTATGCGGCCGTCGTGTCCTCACCGATCAGCCTGCGCGTCGCCTCGTTGAAGACATTGCCCCACTTGGTGGCGATGACCACCTCGTTCCGCCGCCCCGCGAGCGCCCGCCCCAGCACCCGCTCGCTACGGCCGGTGCCGTACACGTCCGCAGTGTCGAAGAAGGTAACCCCGAGTTCCGTCGCCCGCCGGATCGCCGCGACGGACTCCTCGTCATCCACAGTGCCCCATCCAAGGGGGTTTCCGTCGGTGTCCTGCCACTCACCGCCGATGGCCCAGCAGCCGAATCCCAGTGCACTGACCGCGATCTCGCTGTCTCCCAGCGTCCTGTTCTCCATGCCTGGGGACACTACGAGTTGGAGTGCACACGACGGCAAGGCCGACGAGTGCTCCAGAAGATCCATGGCCCGCCCGTCCTGAACAAGGTCCGTGTCCCGCGTTGTCGGCCGGGCAGGCCGCGCACCCGGCCGGATCGCGTGCGCGCCGACACGCGTACGCCTCCTCGATCGCTTCGAGGGGCACCGGGCTGTGGCCACGCGATACGACAAGCTCGCCGTCCGCTACGAAGCCGCCGTTCTCATCGCCGCCATCAACGCGTGGTTGTGAACGGCCGTGATGTGACGGCGCGTGAGCCTCTTCGAAGTGAACCGTTCTGCTGTCGGCTGACACTGGCGCTCCTGCGACGGTACGGGCGACAGGATCGTCACATGCAACCGATCTTCGTTCTCGTGCACAGTCCGTCCGTAGGTCCCTCGACGTGGCACCCTGTGGCCGAACGCCTGACGGCGGCGGGATACCAGGTACGGGTGCCATCCCTGCTGCACGTAGGCGCCGGTGCTCCGCCCTTCTGGCCCCGCATCGCCGACGCCGTCCGCGACGACCTCAGGCAGGTCTTGGCCGGCAGCCCCGTCACATTGGTGGCACACAGCAACGCAGGCTTGTTTCTCCCGGCGATCCGCTCGGGCCTCGACCATCCGGTGACCAGCTCGATCTTCGTCGATGCCGCGCTGCCGGCCCGGACCGGACCGACCCCTGTCGCCTCAACCGAATTGCTGGAGTTCCTGCGCCCAATGGCGGTGAACGGCAGGCTGCCGCGCTGGACCGACTGGTGGGACGAGGCAGACGTCGCACCCATGTTCTCCGATCCGGCGGTGCGTCAGACAGTCATCGAGGAGCAGCCCACCCTGCCGCTGTCCTACTACGAGCAGCACATCCCGGTCCCCGACGGCTGGGACGACCACCCCTGCTCCTACTTGCTGTTCGGCCCTCCGTATGAAGACCTTTCCGCCGAGGCGCGCGAACGCGGCTGGCGCGTGGCACACCTGCCCGGCGCACACCTCCATCAGATCGTCGATCCTGCCGGTACAGCCCGGCACCTCGTCGAACTAGCCAGTACGACTTGATCCACCTCCGAGTGATGTCCCGCCAGTGATATGCGATGGTCTTGTGTTGCGGCTGGTGTGATCACAGCGTCGAGCCGTCATGGACAGCCCCTTTCACCGGGCTGAGCCCGCGTACCTTCGGCAGGTTGTCGACTCGGTTGGCCGGTACGGGCGCCGACGCGCCGGGCCGGGACCGTCCCTGGAAGCTCCGTGGACGGCCAGTGATTCGACGGCCGGCGGGCGCCGACGGCGGGGAGATGCGGGTCACATTCGTCCATGTCACAGGAGGTCGGGCTACCTCGTCTCAGGGGGTGTAGCCACTGACGACCGCAGAGGAGCACACCATGGACGCGCGACTGAACTACTTCGCCGGCCCGACCGCCGGCAAGGCCCTCAAGTACTTCATGTCGGTGGGCAAGGCGCTCAAGGACTCGCCGCTGCCGGCCGCGACGCAGGAGCTTGTGGCGCTGCGTGTGAGCCAGATCAACGGCTGCGCCGCCTGCATCGACATGCACACCAAGGAGGCCGCCGCTGCCGGTGAGGCCCCGGTGCGGCTGAGCCTGGTCGCGGCGTGGCGGGAGGCCACGGTCTTCACCGCTGCCGAGCGTGCCGCGCTCGAACTGGCCGAGGAGGGGACCCGGGTCGCGGATGCGGCCCGTGGGGTCAGCGACGAGGTGTGGGCGCACGCCGTCAAGCACTACGACGAGGAGCAGCTCACTGCCCTGGTGGTCCTGGTCTCCTTCATGAACTCAGTGAATCGGCTGAACATCATCACCCAGCAGCCGGCCGGCAACTACGAGGTCGGGCAGTTCCACTGAGAGGTGGAGGACCGATGTCGGACGCCAGGAATGTGACCTCATGAACGTTGCGCTGTGGATCGGTGCCGGACTGCCGGCTGGGTCCTGCTGATGGTCGGCGAGATGATCACCACGGCCGACGCGGTGGCTCGGGCCCGGCCGCGGGCTCCGAGCTGCCGGGTTCGGGGGCGATACTCTGCCCTGCCGTCGGACGATCACCAGAAGATGCCCGCGCCGACGGGTGCGGCCGGATATGGGGCGTAACGAGAAGGGGGAGGCGGCGTGAGCAAGGCCGAGGAGTTCCAGGAACTGCGGCCGCTACTGTTTTCGATCTCATATCGGATTCTGGGCAGCGTGGGCGAGGCCGAGGACGCGGTGCAGGAGACATGGCTGCGCTTTGACGGCTCGTCGACCCGGCCCACGTCGACCAAGGCCTTCTTGTCGACCGCGGTGACACGGATCTCGATCGATGTGCTGCGCTCCGCACGGGTACGGCGGGAGGAGTACGTGGGGCCGTGGTTTCCCGAGCCGCTGCTGAGCGATCCGTATCAGGATCCGGTGCAGGCGGTGGAGCTGGCCGACTCGGTATCGATGGCGGCGCTGCTGCTGCTGGAGCGGCTCAGCCCGCTGGAGCGGGCGGTGTTCGTGCTGCGGGAGGTCTTCGCCTTCGAGTTCGACGAGGTCGCCGCGGCGGTGGGGCGTTCGGAGGCGGCATGCCGGCAACTGCTCGTGCGGGCGCGGCGGCACATGGAGGCCGGGCGGCCGCGGTTCGAAGCGGACCGGCAGGAGCGGCACGAGCTGGCGGCGCGGTTTTTCGACGCGCTGAGGAGTGGTGATGTGGGCGGGCTGCAGAATCTGCTGGCCGCCGACGTGCAACTGGCCGGGGACGGTGGCGGAAAGGCCCCGCAGCTGGCCAAGGCTGTCATGGGCGCGGAGAACGTGGCCCGGGTGCTGGGCACAGTCTTCCCCTTGATGAGCCGGATCGACGTAACGTTCGAGCCGCACGAGGTCAATGGCCAGCCCGGCGCGATCTTCCGGGACCGGGACGGCAAGGTGCTCCACACGCTGGCCCTCGATGTGCTCGACGGGCAGATTCAAACCATCCGCGCGGTGATCAACCCCGACAAGCTCGGCCACATCGGGCCGGTCGCCGACGCCTGGGCCATCGACCGCGAGGTGAAGCAGGCCCGCCGACGGACGAGCTGACCTCGGAAGTCGTGTGGACCGGCTCGTTCACCGGCAGCTCATGGCAGCGCCCGCCGGGTGGCCAGTTCGCCCATCGGGCGAGGTTGAGGTTGTGCAGATGGGCGACGCCGGGCAGGGCGTGGTGGACGCCGTCGCCGTGGAGGCGGCAGAGCGCGAGATCTTCCGGGTCTGCATGTGCGCGACGACCTGCTCGACGCGGGCCCGGACCTGCTTGTGCAGTCGGGGAGTTCTTCGTCCGCGTTGCGCGGGGGTGAGGGATGACCGGTCCCGTTCCACGGTAGCCGCCATCGGTAACTGCTTCGGACTTCCGCCTGCATCCTTCGCGCCGGACCCGGCCCAGGCCCGGCAGTCGTTGCGGTTGCCCGGAAGCGGCCGGCCGACCACGACCGTCAGGAGTTATGGACTGAGCGATTGATGTCTACCAGGACTTCCACCGCTCTGATGGCGACATTCGGAATTCCCTACGGCTTGATCGGGTCACGGCCTTGGCGTGTGGTCTGGGCGGCGGTGCTGCCTGACGTTGTGATTGGCTACGTGTATGGGTCTCAGGCGAGTGTTCCCGGTTTGTATGTGTGTGCAGCCGAGCTGTTTCAGCGGGACCGCCGGTCGGTATCCCGCCGTTCGACCGGGGGAGGGGAGGCGATGAGTGTCCGCCGTACGCCGTCGGAGTCCGGCCCTGTCCCGACACCGAAGGCAGTGCCCCCGTTCGACCCCGAACTGAGCGTTGTGCTGACTGCGTTGGGTAAGGAGTCGAGGGAGCCCATCACCCCGGGCAACCTTGAGGCCCGGCAAGAGCGGGACGTCGTCAGCCGGCCCAGGCCGACGGCCGAGGATCTCCGCGCCGACGGCCGTTTCGAGGTGGCGGAGCTCTGTGTGCCGGGACCGCCGGACGGACCGGACGTCACTCTCGTGAGCGCGCGGCCGGCCGGGCTCGTCGGGCCACTGCCCCTGCTGTACTACATGCACGGAGGCGCAATGGTCATGGGCAACGCGTGGTCCGTGCTTCCGCGAATTCTTCGCGAGTGGGCGCTCCCGCTGGAACTGGCTGTCATCTCGGTCGAGTACCGGCTGGCGCCGCGGACGCAGTACCCGGGACCACTGGAGGACTGCTACGCCGGACTCGTCTGGGCGGCGGGGCACGCGGCCGAACTGGACATCGACACGGACCGCGTCGTCATCGGCGGGAAGAGCGCCGGCGGCGGGCTCGCCGCCGCCCTCGCCCTGCTGGCCCGTGACCGCGGCGGTCCTGAGGCACTGGGGCAACTGCTGCTGTGCCCGATGCTCGACGACCGCGGCAGCACCTTCTCCAGCCATCAGATGACGGGCGTCGACCTGTGGGACTCCACCTCCAACACGACGGTGTGGAAGGCACTGCTGGGCGACCGCTACGGCGCTGCGGACCTGCCGCCCTACGCGGCTCCCTCCCGCGCCACGGATCTTTCCGGACTCCCCCCGGCCTATATCGATGTCGGGTCGGCCGAGATGTTCCGGGACGAGGACGTGGCCTACGCGAACGCGATCTGGCAGGCCGGCGGCCAGGCTGAACTGCATGTATGGCCCGGTGCTTACCACGGCTTCGACGGCTTGGCACCGCGGGCGGCCCTCAGCCAGGACGCACGCAACGCCCGTACCCGCTGGCTCCAGCGCCTCCTCGCGCAGTCCAGGACGAGGGCCCCGAGGCGTTCGACACCGCGCATGTCGCCGGAGAAACCCTCCTCCAGCTCGACGGTGTCCGGGTCGGCTCCGAGGTAGACCGGAATCACCTCGTGCCGCGGACGGAAGATCACCGAGGAGCTGTCGAACCCGAATCCCGTTCCGCCGCCTCAGCGAGGCGTTTGATGTTCGCCAACCGCCGCCCGGGGGATCTTCGCAGCGACCCACCGCGTTCCCGGGGGCACATCCTGCCGTGGCGAGACGATGCCTGATTCGGCCATCGACCCTACGGTGGGGGTATGGCGGTGATCAACGGTTGGAAACCGGGAGCACAAGCCCGGATTCGCGTGGTGGACGCGGTGGGCGCGTTCGTGCTGTTCGTGCTGTCGGTCGTGGCTGCCTCGGTCGTACCGCACGAGCGTGAGTTCTTGTTGCGTTGGCCCGCAGTGCTGGTGGCAGCCGTCGGCTGCTCCGCGCTGGTGTGGCGTCATCGTCACCCGTTCGGCGTACTGGTCGTCACCATTGGCTGCGGGGTGATCTTTCAGGCACTCGGGATTCGGGACAGCCCGCTGGTGGCCAGCCCGGTTCTGGTGTCCGTCTACAACGTGGCCGTGCGGACCGACCGGCGTACCGCCTGGACCGCGGCATCTGTCTCGGCTTCCGTTTTGATATGCGCCGCCAAGGTGTTCACCTCGAATTCGTGGCTGGACCCGGACACGGTTGCGATGCTGGCCTGGACGGCTCTGCCGGTCGCAGTCGGGGACGGGGTGCGCTCACGCCGCGCCTATGTGGCGGCCGTGGAGGAACGGGCGGAGCACGCGGAGCGCACCCGCGAGCAGGAGGCACAGCAGCGAGTGGCGGCCGAACGTGTCCGGATCGCCCGCGAACTGCACGACATCGTCGCGCATCACATCGCCTTGATCAATGCGCAGGCAGGCGTCGCCGTCCATCTGGTGGACCAGCGGCCGGATCAAATCCTCACGGCTCTGGAGGACATCCGGGACACCAGCCGCTCCGTCCTGGACGAACTACGGGTGACCGTAGGCCTGCTCCGGCAGTCCGACGATCCGGTGGCGCTGCGCGATCCGATGCCGGGCCTTGCGCAGGTGCCGGCCCTGCTGGCGTCGTTCGAACGCGCCGGGCTGGCCGTGAGCCACACCCGGTGCGGCGACACCGAACCGCTGGAGCCGGCGGTCGACCTGGCCGCGTACCGCATCGTGCAGGAGTCCTTGACCAATGTGCGCAAGCACGCCGGAGCCGACCATGCCCGGCTGTCCCTGCACTACCACCGTGAACGGCTTACGATCACCGTCGAGGACGACGGGACCGCCGGAGCGCACCATCCTCCCCCAGGGGTCGGTCACGGGCTCATCGGCATGCGTGAGCGGGCTGCCACGATCGGGGGCAGCCTGCACGCGGGACCACGCCCCGAGGGCGGATTCACCGTGACGGCCGAACTGCCGCTGCGCTCCAGCCGCCCCGGCCCGGCATGGGATCGGAGAGATGGGCATGACGATTCGCGTACTGCTTGCCGATGATCAGGCCCTGCTACGGGGCACCTTCAGAATGCTGTTCGACGCCACGGATGACATGGAGACCGTGGCGGAGGCGTCCAACGGACGCGAGGCCGTCGAGCTGGCCGGCGCAGAGCGCCCGGATGTGGTCCTGATGGACATCCGTATGCCGGAGATGGACGGCCTGGAGGCGACACAGCTCATCAGTGAGTCCGAGGACCTCGCAGGTGTGAAGGTGCTCATCCTGACGACCTTCGAGAACGACGAGCATGTCGCCGAGGCGCTGCGTGCGGGTGCGAGTGGCTTTCTCGGCAAGGGTGCGCGACCCGAGGAGCTTCTCGAAGCCGTCCGCACGGTCGCCGGCGGCGAGGCGTTGCTGTCCCCGACGGCGACACGGGCGTTGATCACTCGGTTTCTGGCCCAGCCGGATCCATGCCCCGTGGCCGTGCACGAGCGGCTGGAGTGCTTGACTCCGCGGGAGCGCGACGTCACGAGCCTCGTCGCACTGGGCCTGTCGAACGACGAGATCGCCGATCGCCTGTTCGTCAGCCCGCTGACCGCCAAGACCCACGTCAATCGGGCGATGACCAAGCTGGCGGCGCGTGACCGTGCCCAGCTCGTGGTCGTCGCCTATCAGTGCGGGCTGGTCAGTCCGTCGGCCGAGCCAAATCCTCCAGAGGTGCCCGCGTAAGCGTCTGCACGCTGTTCTGCGTGGGGTTCCAGCAGTAGTCGGGCGTACCGGATACCGCAGCCGTGGTAGTCGGGAATCACTGTGGGGGGACGACGCGCCAGGGGCCGTCGCTGGGCGAAGGTGAGACCAGGAACGGAGGTTTCGCCATGAACGAAGCCCACTGCTTGACCAAGATGTCCGTCGAGAAGCCCGTCGTCGAGGAATGCCGCAGGATCCGTGGACTACTGGCCGGATACGCACTCGAGATCCTCGCACCCGATGAGGCGAGCGCCGTGGCGGCTCACCTGGCGGCTTGCGACACGTGCCGGGACGAGCGCGACTGCCGTGCAGCTGTGCCCGCACACCTGACCCTTCTGCGTGACGCCCTGGCTAGCGGCCAGGGCCGAAACAGGCGGGCGTCCGCGGCCACCGGGGCCGATGGCGGCCAGGCATCCTCCCGTCACCGCAGGCCGGGCGGGGCCGCCCCGACGACGCAGATCACCCTGTCCCAGTGGGTCAGCAAGACCACGTCGTACGTCAGGTGAACCGACCTGGTGGAGGCGGCGACGTGCCCTGGGGCACAACGGCACCGGCCCTGACGGGTCCCTTCGCGGGCCTGGACGGGCCGGCCGCGCCGGCCGCCGTCAACGCCCTCGCGGGCCACGAAATGACGCCGGGAACCGGGCCGACAGGCTCACGGGGCAGCGCCTGGCAGACCTTGACCAACTGGGTGCGCGCGGGTTTGCGGCAGCCCGCCCATGCCGTCCACGGGCGGGCTGCGTCCGGATCAGCCGGCGGTGAGGATGCGCCAGTCGCGCGAGCCGATGTCGGCGGGTGTGCCGTCGAGGATTCTGGCGGTGCGTGTCGCTGGTTCGAGGGTGACGGTCGCCAGGCTCGCCCAGCGCTGGCCGAGCGGTTTGTCCAGGTCGGGCAGGCAGGTCACCGGCGGCTCACCGTCCCCGGTCACGAGGTGGCCCGTGAGGTCGTCGAGCGTGGCCGGCGATTGTGGACGCGTGAGACGTGCGCGGACGAAGTCGTAGCGCTCGCCCGAATCGGGCTGGTAGAGCCACGCCTTCTCGTCCGCGGCGGGGATCGGCGTCAGGAAATGGTTGGTGCGGACGAGCGTGTCGTGTTCCGGCTGCATCGAGAACACGCCGACCGGACTCAGGTCGAGGAGGACCGCGTCCGTCTCGTCGAAGAGGGCGAACGAACAGGACGACGTGAGGGGCGCGCTGCGGACGATTTCGACGGCCTCGGCCACGCTGCCCGCCTCTTCCAGGACGATCGCCGCGAGCACGTGCACCGGGATGCCGCCGATGCTGTCGCGGACGTGCCCGAGGATGTTGAAGTGGAGGGCGAGTCCGGCACTGTTGATGCCGATCTTGCCGAGGATGCCGTCCTCGGTGAGGCCGACGAAGTCGTGCCGGCCGCCGCGTACCTCCAGCGTGTGCCACAGGGCGCTCAGTTCGATGTGCCAGTCCCATGTCTGGACGCCGAACGTGCGTGGCGCCGACGCGCCGGCGCCGGTGATGCGGCGCACGATCGTGGTGCATTCGCCGGGCGGCACGGTGGCGCTGCGTGCCAGGATCTCGGTGCGCGCGTTGAGGGCGGCGACGTGCCACGGCTCGGTGCCGGACCCGAGGGCGATGCCTTCGATCTCGGCACGCGTTCCCGGGCGGAACCGTCCGATGATGTCGAGGGCGCGCTCGGCGTCCTCACGTACCTGGGCGGGGGCGATGGAGCCGAGGGCGAAGAGCCGGTCGTATGCGTCGATCGCGGCGGGGATGCCGTCGCGCAGTTGCTCGCCGCGCGCGACACCGCGGGCGTGCGGGTCGGCGTCGGCGACCTCGACGTGGCGGCGGTGTTCGGGGCGGGGGATCGACGTCGCGGTCACGAGCGTCCTTTCGCGGTGTTCGTGTGGAGCTGCACGGCACCGCCGACGATCGTCGCGAGGACGGCGTTGCCGGGCTGTGCTTCGGGGGCGAGGTCGAGTGGGTTGGCCGCGAACACGGTGAGGTCGGCGAGACAGCCGGGCGCGATCCGCCCGAGTTCGGCGGACGCGCCGGCGGCATACGCCGCGGCGGCGGTCATGCCGGTGTACGCCTCGCGCGCGGTGACTGCCTGGCCGGGCTGCACGGGCGCCGCGTCGGACTCCTCGACCGGGCGGCGCAACTGGCAGTCGGCCAGGCCGATGCGCGGATCGCCGGGGCCGATGGGCCAGTCGGAGCCGAGCGCCACGACGGCGCCGTGGTCCAGGAGATCGCGTGTACGCCAGCCGTGGGCGACGCGGTCGGGCCCGATGCGCCGCGACCAGTTGTCGGTGCCGTCGGCGCGCGTGTGCCGGGTCGCGTGCACGGGTTGGAGACTTGCCACGACGTCGAGTTCGGCGAACCTGCCCAGCAGATCGTCGGGGATGGACTCGATGTGCTCGATGCGGTGCGGGGCGCGGGCGGCCGGGCCGGCTTCCTCGATGACGTCGAGGGCGAACCGGACGGCCTGGTCGCCGATCGCATGGGTGGCGGTCGGGATGCCGCGCTCGGTGAAGAAGCGGATCGCGTCGCGGTACGCGTCGATGTCGCGCCACAGCGGCTCGCGGTTCTCGCCCTGGATGTCCGGGCGATCGAACCATGCCGTGCCGTTGTCCGCCGTACCGTCGAGCATGAACTTCGCACCCTCGACGTGCCAGCGCCGCCCGTGCCGGCCCTGGAGATCGGCGACGTGCTGCCAGACTTCCGGCGGCGAGTCGGCCGGCACCAGCGGAGAGCAGCGGATGCGCAGCGGCAGGTCCCCGTGTTCCTCGATGCGCTCGTACACCGCCTCGGAGGGGTCGGAGAAGTCGAGTGCGTGCAGGCCGGTGAGTCCGCTGCGCGCGAGCTGTTCGAGCTGGTGGCGTACGTACGAGGCGGCCGTGTCCACGGGGACTTCGGGATAGTGGTCGAAGACCAGGTCCATGGCCTGGAGTTCGACCACGAAACCGGTCGGGCGGCCGTCCGGGCCGACCTCGATCGACGAGGCGTCGGTGAACGTCTCATGGCCCGTCAGGCCGACGAGTTCCACGACGCGGGGGCTCACGACGAGAGCGTGCGCGTCGCGGGTCATCAGCGAGATCGGCCTGCCGGGGAAGCGCTCCGCGAACACGATGCCGGTCGGGTCGCCGTCGAACACGTTCACATCGAGGTCGTATCCGGTGATCCACTCGCCCGTCGCCCGTGCGTCCGCAGCCCCGGTCAGGCAAGTGAACACCTGTTCGAGGGTCGATGCGCCGGACAGGTCCACGCCGCTGCCGATCGAGATCGACCCCCACACCGGGTGCGCGTGGACATCGGTGAGGCCGGGCAGGATCGTGGCGCCCGGGAAGTCGTGTACGGCCGTTCCGGGACCCCGCAGCGGTTCGAGGCCAGGCGCGTCGCCGACGGCGATGATACGACCGCCCGCGATCGCGACCGCGTTCGCGGACGGGTCGACGGTCTCCCCGGCCAGATGTTCGATGTGGCGGGCGAGCACTATGACGTCGGCGTGCACAGGTTCCTTTTCCTTCTGTTCTGCTGCGTTCGATGTACGGGGTATAGGGGGAATGGGAATACGGGGGCGTTTCATGCGCACAGGGCTGCTCGATCGGGAGCATGCGTCAGTTGCGCGGGATGCTCCGAAGGGCGCGGGTCGTCGCCCAGTAGACGGTGGCAGCGGCGATCATGCCGGACGGGATCGCCAGGTCGACGTCGCCCAGGGCCTCGGCGACCGGGCCGGTCCAGAAGCTGGTGTTCACCCACATCGCGGACGTGAGGCCGCCGGCAACGAGTGCGAGGAATCCGGCCCAGTGGACGCCGCGGTGGTACCAGAACGGGCCGCCGCGCCGCTGCTCGAGAAGATCGGCCCCGTTGTAGCGGTTGCGCCGCAGGACCAGGTCGGTCACGGCCACGGCCATGGCCGGGCCGGTCACGACGACCACGAGCTGGAGCATGGTGTTGACGCTGGTCAGGAAGTCGAAGACCAGGATCGCGTACAGCGTCGTGATCGTGCCGAGCACACCGATGATCAGGACGGCCGGGATGCGCGCGAGACGGACGCCGACCGACTGGATGGACAGACTGGCGCTGTAGGCCGTCATGCCGTTGTTCGTCATGGTGTTGACGACGACCGCGATGACGAAGACGGGGATGAACCAGCCCGGCAGGATGCTCTCCAGCGCGGCTTCCGGGTCGCTCATGTCGAGGCTGGTGGCCGCGAGCGCGCCGACCATGGTGAAGATGGTGCTCGGCAGGTACGCGCCGAGCGCCGTCCACCCGGCGATGGCGACCGGGCTGCTGTCGCGGGGCAGGTAGCGGGCCAGGTCAGGGCTGTTGCTGTACGAGAGCGGAGTGGACGCGATGATGGTGAAACCCGTGCCGAGTGCCATGGCGAGCGCGGTCCCCTTGAGCGGCTCGGCCGGAGCGTAGGACCAGTCGGTTCCGGCGAGCACGTACCCCGTGACGACGATGAACACCACGGTCAGGAGAACGCTGAGCGCGGTGTAGAGGCGGACGATCGTCGCGTATCCGTAGATCGCGATCAGCAGCGTTCCCCCTGCGATGACGCAGATGACGGCCGCGTCCACGGCCGAGTTGTCCGGCAGGCCGAACCGCCCTGCGAGTCCGATGCCCGCGACCGAGGCGGCCGACCAGTTCAGGGCGAGGTAGGCGGCGGCTATGAGCCAGCCGGTCAGGACGAGCACGATCTTGTTCCCCACGACGCCGTACATGGCGCGAGAAATGACCGACCCGCTCGTGCCGGCGGCCGGACCGCTCGCCGCGACGACGCCCGTACAGATCCACAGCAGGTTTCCGGCGAGGATCACGCCGAAGGTCTGCGGGAGCGTGAGGCCCATGAGGATCAGCGTGGCACCGACGACGAAGCTCAGGTAGCTCACGTTCGGCGCCGCCCAGACCGCGAACAGCCGGCGCGGTCGCCCACCGCGCTCGTCCGCAGGAACCAGGTCGATACCCCTTGTTTCCACATGCCCCGTGCGCTCGGAGCCGTGTTGGTCGAGCGGGCTCGCGGAGGAGCTGGGATTCGTCGTCGTCATCGGGGCCTCTCGGGTCCGCCGGCCGTGAGCCACTATTGGGCAAATGGCCAACTGCATGTTGGGCACACATCCAATAGCGTGTCCTCCATGACGTCAAGACCTCAGCCGACACGAACCCGGAAGCTGCCCGGCGAGCGTCGCGCGGAAATCGTGCAGACCGCAGCGAGCATCGCGCTGGAAGAGGGGCTGGAGCGCATCACGCTCCGGCGCGTCGCCGACGAGCTGGGCGTCCGCCCCGGGCTCATCGGCCACTACTTCCCGGCCGCGGACAACCTCGTGAGCGAGGCGTTCTCCCACGCCGCGACGCAGGAACGCGAATCGCTCCTGCCACGGGACGAACACGGGCTTCCGCCGGACGAGCGGCTCGCGCGCTTCCTCGTGCGCCTCACCGACGGCGAATACCGCGACCTCAGCCGACTGTGGCTCAACGCGCGGCACGTCAGCAGATTCAAGACGGGGCTGCGCGCGGCGGTGAGCGCGCAGGAGTCCGAGACGCGTACCGCCCTCGTGGACCTCATCGAGGAAGGCCGTCGCACCGGGGACTTCACGACCGACGACGCACTCGGAGCGGCCCTGTACATCCTGGTCACCGTCGACGGTCTCGGTGCGTACGCCAACGACGACACACAGGTGGACCATCCGGTGCTCGAAGACATGGCCATCGCAACGGCCGAACGTCTGCTCGGCCTCACGAGAGGCACCCTCCGTACCCGCGCCTGACACACCCGGACCGGGTCCGGGCCCCGAGCGCCCCCGACCACCCTTCGTGGCCTGCTGCGCGACGCCAACCACCGTGCCGGTTGCGGGCGTTGGCGTCGTCGCGCAGCAGTGTCCTGCGCGAGGAGCGGCTATCCCCAGATGGCCTGGGCGAGTGCCGTGCCGGTGAACGCGGCTCCGAGCCCGGCCACCACACTTCCCGCGATGTTCGCCGCGGCGTAGAACCGGGCACCGTCCTCCGCAAGGCGCAGCGTTTCGTAGGAGAAGGTGGAGTACGTCGAGAGCGCCCCGCACAGGCCGGTGCCGACGAGCAGTTGTACGTCGGAGGAGGCCGCTCCGGCCGTGGCCATGCCGGTGAGCAGACCGAGGACAAGACAGCCGACGACGTTGACCGTGAAGGTGCCCCACGGGAAGAGGCTGTCGTGCCTGGACTGGACCGTGCGGTCGGTGAGATAGCGCAGCGGGGCTCCGACCATGGCGCCCACGAGCACGAGCAGCCAGTTCACTGCCCCTCCTCGGCGCGGACGTGCCGGCCCGTGTAGCGGATGACTTCGCAGTCGTCGAGGACGACGAGCCCCTCGGTGACGAGTTCGTCCAGTTGCGGCAGGAAGGCCCGGATCCGGTCATCGGTGTCGACGATCACGATCGCGACCGGCAGGTCCTCGCTCAGGGACAGCAACCGCGTCGTGTGGATCAGGGAGGAGGCGCCGAAGCCTTCGATACCGCGGAAGACGGATGCGCCGGCCAGGCCGGCCTTGTGGGCCCGGTGGACGATCTCGGTGAACACGGGTTTGTGGTGCCACATGTCGTTCTCGCCGATGAAGATGGTGGCGCGCAGCGCGGAACCGGTGAGCCTCATGGCTGCCTCCATTCGATGACACGTCGCGTCGCGGTGACCGCGATCCACACGGAGGCCATGGCGGCGAGCAGCGTGAGGGCCAGGTACGCCAGGCCGGTGCGTGCTTCGTGCCCGTCGACCAGGCGTTGGATGTCGGTGGCGTAGGTGGAGAAGGTGGTGAAGCCACCGAGAACGCCGGTGCCGAAGAAGGGGCGTACGAGCCGGTGGGCCGCCCAGACATCGGTGATCACGACCATGAAGACGCCGATGACCGCGCAGCCGACCGCGTTGACGGCCAAGGTCGTCCATGGGAAGGCATCGGCCGCGGTGGGCCACAGGAGCGAGGCCCCGTACCGTGCGGCCGTCCCCACCGCGCCGCCGAGCGCGACAGCGGCCACCACGGGGCCTTGGCGCAGCCGGAGTTCTCTGTGCTGCGCGGGACTGTGGAGATCGACATCGGGGTCGACGGGTTCGTTCACCATCGGGGGGACAGGTCTCCGGGACTCTTCCACGTACGTCTCCTACTCGCCGGGCACGGGCATGCGTGAAGTGCGCGTCGCAAGTAGGGACCGTTGGCGGCGTTGTTGCCGCGGTTCGGATACGGCGGGCCCCACCGCCGTGCGGTGCGTACTGGACCACCGCCTCGGCAAGTTTAGCGGGTGCCGGGGACGTTCTCCTGTCCGGGCGGGGGTGGGGGAGAGGTGCGGCGGTTGTCGTGCCCGCACCCGCGCGGGACACTGGACATCCGGCGATGAGGCTCGCCGAAACGGCGCCGCATGGTGCCGATGGCCACTGCGTGATCCAGCCCGTATCCGACATGTCGCCTCGCCCCGGAGGCCGGCCCGCAGGCAGGGGGTGCGTACGGCTTTGGCTGTCCGGACCGTATCCCGGCCTGTAACGCCGCCGTCGGCGAGGCTGATCGTGCTGCGGCACGCCAAGTCGGCCTGGCCGGAGGGCGTACCCGATCATGAACGTCCGCTCGCGGGCCGGGGCCGTCGGGATGCCCCGGCGGCCGGACGGTGGCTGTACGAGGCGCAGTGCGTACCCGACCTGGTCATCTGCTCGACCGCCCGGCGTACCCGACAGACCTGGGATCTGGTCGCGGCGGAACTGGGCGCCGCGCCGGAGGTGGTGTTCGAGCCGCGGGTGTACGAAGCGAGCGCGTCCGCCCTGGTCTCCGTCGTGCGCGAGGTCCCGGAGCGGCGGCGCACCGTGCTGTTGATCGGCCACCAGCCGGGAGTGCAGGACATGGTCCTGGCCCTGGCGGAAGACGGGGACGACGAGGCACTCACACGGGCCCGCGTGAAGTTCCCGACCGCCGCGCTCGCGGTGCTGATGCTGCCCGGCACGTGGGCCCGGCTCGCTCCGCGCACGGCGACGCTCACCGATTTCGCGGTACCGCGCGGCGTCCACGGCAGACGTTCGAACGACGCGTAAGGGCTGTCCCGTAGTCCCTGGTGGATCAGCGCGCGGCGTCAGATGCGGTGCATCGCAAGGCGGAGGGGACTGGCTGTATTCGGGCGTTCCGACAACGCGGCGAGGTGCCGTAGCTGTCGTCGTGCGCCCGCCAGGGATGACGGGACAGCCCTTAGGCTGCCGCGCGGATCAGCTCAATGCCGGCGCGCCGCCTGCTGCTCGCTGCGACGTCAGGATCAGCGCGCCCGCAGGGCGCGCAGTGGTCACGAGGGCTCTCCGGTGCTCCCACCGACGGCGCGTACGCGGGATGCCTCGATCTCCGCGTACGCCGGTTCCCGTCCTTCCCAGTGGGATCCTTCGACGGATTTGCCGGGTTCGAGGTCCTTGTAGACCTCGAAGAAGTGGGTGATCTCCAGCTTGTCGAAGGTGGGAATGTCGTCGATGTCCTGCATGGCGGCGTAGCGCGGATCATGGGCGGGCACGCAGAGGACCTTCTCGTCGGGCCCCTTCTCGTCCTTCATGACGTACATGCCGACAGCCCGGCACTCGATGGTGCAACCGGGAAACGTCGGCTCTCCGACCAGTACGAGAGCGTCGAGCGGATCACCGTCGCGGCCCAGCGTTCCCTCGATGTAGCCGTAGTCCGCCGGGTACTTGGTGGACGTGAAGAGCATCCGGTCCAGGCGCATGCGGTGCAGTGTGTGGTCCATCTCGTACTTGTTGCGGGACCCCCGAGGGATCTCCACCATCACGTCGAACTCCACAGCTGCCTCCTGGCGACGGGGTGTTGGTTCTTCGGCGCGTCACCGGAGCGCCCCGGGACACCTTCGCGCGGGGTCGGCGGTCCGCCGCGGGCCCGTCCGTCGAACACGGTGGGTGCGCGTCGGCCCACGCCGCTCCCGGCGCTCTCGGCCTCGTGACGGGAGCGCCGGCCCTGCTTGCGCAGCAGGGCAAGGACGTGGTGCAGGCAGATGCCTTGCGGGCACATGAGCCGCGGGTGCGGCGCGGGTCGCGGCGTATGCGGACATGATCACCGGCACGACCGACGCACGATTCAAGTGTGCGCCTGCCCCATGCATCCAGCAGCGCGGAAGGGCGGTGGTGCGGCCGAGCGGGGACGAAACAGCCGTACAGGACCCCGGTCAGGGCTTTGCCCGCCGGGCGGCGGCGTCACGGAACGCCCCCGGCAGTCGCTGCCGCGGGCGTTCCGGGATCCGGCAGCGTCTGACGTCCGCGGCAGGCGTCGGACGCTACTGGATGAACCGCGGCAGCCACTTGGCCCGGTAGTCGGGGTGGCCGGCGTGCTCTGCGGCCATCTGTCGGACGGCGAAGCCGAGTCCGACGGCACGGCCGGATGAGAAGTCGTGCTCCGGGCGGTCGGCGTCCTTGTCGGCGACCTCCGCATACTCATTGAGCAGGACCCTGCTCGTCTCGATGCGGCGGCATGTGTGCGCAGGGTCCTGGTGAGCGATGTGCTGGTCGAACCCGCGATTCCGCACGATGAACGCGATGGCGCCGGACCGGTCGTGGACCTCGCCGGGCACGCCGGCCGGACACCGCCAGTTCTCTTCGCCCGCCGCTCGCGCGATCTGTTCCTCCTCGGCGAGGCGCGCCCGAACAAAGTCGATCATGTCGGAGTTCTCTGTCATCGGGATTGCGAGTCCTTCACCGTCTTGGCTCCCTGCCGGGAACTGCACCTACTGTCCGCGTGAGTGCTGTTCGTTCGTGTCGTACGCCTCGTTCACCGGGGCTGCCGGACGACGATACCGAGTCGGAAGACCGGTACAACGTCCCAGACGACGTGCCCCGGCCACGGCCGGACAATCGGCCGAACGATCACCGACCGTCTACGATCGCTGACCGCAACCGCACACCTCCTGCCACCGGGCACGGAGGAGCGTCCGACGAGAGAAGAGAACCGCCCATGTCCTCAGTGCGCGGAACATCCGTGGACATTCCCACACAGGACGGCACTGCCGATGCCTACCTGGCCCATCCCGATGACAGCGGTCCGCACCCCGCGGTCCTGCTCTACATGGACGCCTTCGGACTCCGTCCCCAGCTGAAGAAGATGGCCGACCGCCTTGCCGGATTCGGTTACACCGTCCTGGTCCCCAACGTCTTCTACCGCCATGGGCGGGCGCCGGTGGTCGAGCTGCCCGAATTCATCGATACGGCCCGACGGCCGGACATCTTCGAGCGTCTCGGCCCGATCCTGCGCTCACTGACACCCGATCCGGCGATGCGGGATGCCGACGCCTATCTGAACTGGCTCGCGGACTGCCCCCTGGCCGCCGACGGGCCGGTCGCTGTGACGGGCTACTGCATGGGTGCCGGCCTCGCTCTGCGCACCGCAGGCACGTACCCGGAGCGGATCGCGGCCGCGGCCGGCTTCCATGGCGCGAACCTGGCCACCGACTCCGCGGACAGCCCGCACCTGCTCGCCGACCGGATCACCGCGGAGCTGTACCTCGGTCACGCAGACCAGGATCCTTCGATGCCCCCCGAGCAGGTCGACCGCCTCGACGAGGCGCTCACCGCATCGGGCGTGCGCCACCACAGTGAGGTCTACACCGGGGCGCACCACGGTTTCACCCAGGCGGACACCGTCAGGTACGACAGCGCAGCGGACGATCGCCACTGGACGGCGCTGACCGCACTCCTGGACCGCACCATCGGGCCGGCACGCGTGTGAACCGCGGCCCTCGCCGCCTTCCGGCCGCCGCCTTGCGGCCGCCGCCGACTCCCGACCCGCCGATTCCCGGCCCCCGCTGAATCGCGGCCCCCGCGCCATGGACATACCGTCGGCAGGGGGCCGCAGACGCCGCGTTTGGTTCCTGCGCCCGCTCCGCGAGCCGGCGGCCGCCGAACGCCCGGGTCGGAACGCCCGGATCAGAAGGCAGGACGAGAGAGGAAACCGCGATGACGGCCCAGAACACCCACACTGTCTCCCTCGGGCCGGACAGCGGCCTCGACCAGGTCTTCCAGCTGGCTCAGCAGCTGCGAGTGGACTCCGTCCGCGCCAGCACCGCCGTCGGTTCGGGCCACCCCACCTCCAGTCTGTCCGCCGCGGATCTGATGGCCGTCCTCATGACGCGCCAGTTGCGCTACGACTGGCAGAACCCGAAGAACCCGGCCAACGATCACCTGATCTTCTCCAAGGGCCACGCCTCCCCCTTGTTGTACGCGATGTTCCTGGCCGCCGGTGCGATCGGCGAAGAGGAACTGATGACCACCTACCGCCGAAATGGCGCTCGACTGCAGGGTCACCCGACTCCGGTCCTGCCCTGGGTGGACGTGGCCACCGGTTCGCTGGGCCAGGGCATCGCGTACGGCGTCGGCATCGCGCTCGCCGGACGCGACCTGGAACACCTGCCGTACCGGGTATGGGTGCTGTGCGGCGACAGCGAAATGACCGAAGGGTCGGTGTGGGAGGCCTTGGACAAGGCGGGCCGCCACCGCTTGGCCAACTTCGTCGCGATCATCGACGTGAACCGTCTCGGCCAGCGGGGACCCACGGAGCTGGGCTGGGACACCGGCGCCTACGCCCGCCGGGCCGAAGCCTTCGGCTGTCGCGCCCTCGTCGTCGACGGCCACGATCTCGCGGACGTCGAGCGTGCTCTGGCCGTCGCGGGAGACGGGCAGGCCCCCACGGTCGTCGTCGCCAGGACGGTCAAGGGCCAGGGCGTCTCCGAGGTCGCGGACGCCGAGGGCTGGCACGGCAAGGCGCTGCCCGAGGACCTTGCCGCGCGCGCCATCGCCGAACTGGGCGGCGTACGCCACCTCACCGTTCGCGGCCACCGGCCGCCCGCCGCCCCCGCCGCCGCCCCGGCCGCCCCCGTGCAGGTGACGCTGCCGCAATTCCGGATCGGCGAATCCGTCGCCACCCGCGTCGCCTTCGGCAAGGCGCTCGCCGCGATCGGCGCCAGGCCCGACATCGTGGCCCTGGACGCCGAGGTGGGCAATTCCACCCACGCGGAGGACTTCGGCAAGGCCCACCCCGAGCGGTACTTCCAGACCTACATCGCCGAGCAGCAGATGATCGCCAGCGCCGTCGGTATGGCCGTGCGCGGCTACCGCCCGTACGCCACCACCTTCGCGGCCTTCCTCACCCGAGCCCATGACTTCATCCGCATGGCGGCCGTCTCCCAGATCTCCATGAGCCTGTGCGGGACCCATTGCGGTGTCGAGATCGGTGCGGACGGACCGTCCCAGATGGGCCTGGAGGACCTTTCCATGATGCGGGCCGTCCACGGTTCCACCGTGCTCTGCCCCAGCGACGCCACATCCGCCGCCGCCCTGACCGCCGCCATGGCCTACCTGGACGGCATTTCCTACCTCCGCACGACCCGGGGCGCCTACCCCGTCCTCTACGGCCCCGACGAGACGTTCCCCGTCGGCGGGTCCAAGACCTTGCGCGCGAGCGACCGTGACCGGGTCACTCTCATCGGCGCCGGCGTCACCGTCCACGAATGTCTCGCAGCTGCCGACCAGCTGGCCGCCGACGGCATCCCCGCCCGGGTGGTCGACCTGTACTCGGTCAAGCCGCTGGACCTCGACACGCTCGCCCACGCCGCCCAGGAGACGGGCGCGCTGATCGTCGTCGAGGACCACCACCCCGAAGGCGGCATCGGTGAGGCCGTGCTGTCCGCACTCGCCGCACAGCGACTCGCTCCCGCATGCGCCCACCTCGCCGTACGCAATCTTCCGGGCTCCGGAACCACCTCGGAACTCCTCGACGCCGCAGGCATCTCACGCACCCACATCATCCGAACCGCCCACGACCTCGTCGGCCGCTGAGCGCTGCCGATCCGGGGCCCGTGCGTCCTTGCGAGTGGGGCCCGGATCGGCAGCGCGCGAGCCGGCGGTCGACCCAATCAGCCTCGTACCCCCGTACTTCAGAACTACGCGCAAGGTTCACTCCCCGGCGGGACGCCGACTACGAGGTGTGATCCATAGCTTCGTACCGGAATCGAGAATGACATCCGGTACGGAAGGAACCACCTGTGGCGTCCCGCCCACGCAGAAGACGTCTGTGCCGCGCCCTGCTCACCGCACTGGTCGTCGCGTCGGTGGCCGTACCGGTCTCGGGTGCGGTCAGGCCCACCGACGTACCGGCGCCCGCACCCACCGTCCCGGGCACGCTGCCCGCCGCCACCCCGAGCGCCCTCACCGCGCGGTACGCCGCGACCCGCGCGGACATCGGAGCGGCCGCGCGGGCGGCCCACGACCACGGCGACGACAAGCGCGCCGAGGCGCTGCGCGTGCTGGCCGGCCCCGCGCGCCACCTCCTCTCCTTCGACGGACGCCACGGAGGCCGCGCCGTCGAGGTGGTCGGCGATCTGTCCCGGGCCGACCGGATCGCCGTGCTGGTCCCGGGCGCGGGCATGAGCGTCGACAACTACTGGCGCCTGAAGGGGGGCGCCAGGGCGCTGCGGAGGCAGTTGGGCGACCGGGCCGCCGTCGTCGCCTGGCTCGGATACGAGACGCCGGCCACGGTGAGCCTGGCCGCCGCGACCTCACGCCGAGCCCAGGACGCCGCTCCGGAACTAAGGGAATTCATAGGGGAGTTGAGAAGGGTCAAGCCCGCCGCCCGAACCTCCCTGCTCTGCCACTCCTACGGTTCCGTCGTCTGCGCACGGGCCGCGGCCGGACTGCGGATCGCGGATCTCGTCCTGTACGGCAGCCCCGGCGTCGGAGTCGATGACGTGGCCGGCCTGCATACCCCGGCCGCTGTCTGGGCGGGCCGGGGCGGCGACGACTGGATCGCCGACGTGCCGCACCTGCGCCTGCAACTCCCTTACACAGAAGTCGGTTTCGGTACGGACCCGGCGTCCGAAGGCTTCGGCGCCCGGATCTTCGACGCGGGCTCCGGTGGGCACAGCGATTATCTCGAGCCCGGTTCCGTACCCCTGAAGAACATCGCCCGGATCGTGGACGGACAGATCCCTGATGCCCCTCGTGCCTGATCCGGTGGCTGCGCGAGGATCCTCTGCAGGGGGCCGTTGACGCAGGGCCCGCACGGGCGCCCAGGTACATGGCACCCTGGCTTTCGGCGCCACCCCGACGGAGGATACGAAGTGATCGCGATGCTGCCCGCCGAACCCGCCGACCTTGCCGAGGACAACCAGTGACGACCACCCGCGTGCTGATCGCCGACGACCAGATGATGGTTCGCCAGGGCTTCACGGTGCTGCTCGACGCCGAACCCGGCATCGAGGTCGTCGGCCAGGCCGTGGACGGCATCGACGCCGTCGCCAAGGTCGCCGAACTGACCCCCGACGTCGTACTGATGGACATCAGGATGCCCGGGGTCGGCGGCATCGAGGCGACACGCCGCATCGTGGCGTCACCCGCCGACACCACCAAGGTCCTCGTCCTGACCACGTTCGACCTCGACGAGTATGTCTACGAGGCGCTGCGCGCCGGTGCGTCCGGGTTTCTGCTGAAGGATGCGTCCGCGGCCGAACTCGCCCATGCGGTAAGGGTGGTGGCGGCCGGTGAGGCCCTGCTCGCCCCGAACATCACCAAGCGCCTCATAGCCGAGTTCTCGCGGATGGCCGACGTCCCCCGCAGCCCGGTCAAGGGCCGCAGCGGCAATCTCACGGAGCGCGAGACCGAGGTCCTGTCGCTGATCGCGCAGGGCCTGTCGAACGCGGAGATCGCCGAGCGGCTGGTGGTGGCGGAACAGACCGTCAAGACCCATGTGAGCCGGATCCTGGTGAAGCTGAGCCTGCGCGACCGCACCCAGGCAGCCATCCACGCGTACGAGACGGGCCTGGTGCGCCCCGGCGGATACTGATGCCTCTGAGGGGGGCGGCGACCGTTGTGCTCGTCGAAGCAGAAGGAAGTGCTTGCTCGCCCGGCCAGGGTGTGAAGCCATGGTCTGTGTTCCTTCATGACGGTTTCGGACCTGCGGTTCCAGACCTGAGATGTACATCTCAGGTCTGATGCGCGGGCCAATCTGCTTCTGAAGAAGGATGGGATCACCCCGCATCCGATGATGCGATGGAACGCCGACCGCGTGTGGCGTCGCTCCGGCAACAGAACCCGTGCGCCCGTGCAGGCTGAAAGGCGTTTGATGAGCGGCAGGTTGACCCGTCGGCCGGATCCCTCGGCCCCCCGGTCCGGCGCTCGCCCACAGCCGGGACTGCGCGTGGTGTCGGTCGCGCTCGCGTTGCGCTGGGCATCCCCGCGCTGGGAATTCGTGGAAGACGAAGTGGCGGGACTGCGGCCGTTGGTGCGGCCGGGCGCTGTCTGCCTCGACATCGGGGCCGAGTACGGCCTCTACACCTGGAGCCTGTCCGCGCTGGCCGGACCGTCGGGGAAGGTGCACAGCGTCGAACCGCTGCACGGCCCCGCGCAGTGGCTCAGGACCGTGGCCGCCGCCCTCGGCTGCGACAACGTCACCGTGCACCGCATGGCGCTCGGCGAGCGCGCGCACGAAGGAACGATGAGTCTGCCCCGGCGTCGCCTGCTGCCCGTCCACGGCCGCGCCTACCTCACCGACGGCGCCTCGGGACCCGGTCCCAACGTCGAATTCGCCACCTCCCGCCCCGTGCCCACGCCGGTGCGGACGGTGGACGGGCTCTGCCACCACATGGGCCTGGACCGGGTCGACTTCATCAAGGCCGATGTCGAAGGGGCCGAGGCAGCCGTGCTGTCCGGCGCCCGGCGCACACTGCTGCGCCACCGGCCCGCCCTCCTGCTGGAGATCGAGGACCGGCACCTCGAGAAGTACGACATGAAGGCGGCCCACCTCGTCGGCCGGCTCGCCGCGCTCGACTACGCCATGTATCGCTGGCAGAAACGGAGTTGGGTACGTGTGGCCGACGTGACCGACGACTGCCGCAACTACCTCTTCACGGCTCGCTCGACCCCATCCAGTTGAAGGATCCAACACGTTCATGGGCTCCACCCTTGTCATCACCAACGATTTCCCGCCGCGTCAGGGAGGCATCGAGACCTTCGTGCACGCGATGGCGACGCGGATACCGGACGACGACGTGGTGGTCTACACGTCGCGCGAGCCCGGTGACGCCGCCTACGACGCGGCTCTCCCCTTCCCTGTCGTACGTGACACCAGCGGCACGCTGCTGCCGACCGGGCGGGTCACCCGCAGGGCGGTCGAGATAGCCAGAGCCCATGACTGCGACCGGGTCTGGTTCGGGGCCGCCGCGCCGCTCGCCCTGATGGCGCCGGCGCTGCGCCGCAGTGGCATACGGCGCATGGTGGCGACCACCCACGGCCATGAGATCTGGTGGGCCAGGACGCCCGGTGCACGCCGGATGATGCGCCGCATCGGTGAGGGCGTGGATGTCGTCACGTATCTCGGCCAGTACACGCGGGCTCGGATCGAGCCGTCCCTCGGTCCGCGTGCGCGGATGAGCCGTCTGGTACCGGGGGTCGACGCGGAGGTGTACCGGCCCGACGCGGACGCCGGGTCCGCCCTGCGGGCCGAGCTCGGTCTGCAGGGCAAGCGGGTGATTCTGTGTGTGGCCCGGCTGGTCCCGCGCAAGGGCCAGGACATGCTGATCCGGGCTCTGCCACTGATCCGCCGGGAGGTGCCCGACGCGGTGCTCGTCGTGGTCGGACGCGGCCCGGACGAGGCACGGCTACGGAAGCTGGCGCTGCGCCACGGCGAGGGGGCGGTCCGCTTCGTGGGCGGGAAGTCGCACACCGAGACGCCGGCGTACTACGCGGCGGCGGACGTCTTCGCGATGCCGTGCCGCACCCGGAAGGCGGGACTGGAGGCGGAGGGGCTGGGGATCGTGTTCCTGGAGGCGGCGGCGAGCGGTCTGCCGGTGGTCGTCGGCGACTCGGGCGGTGCTCCGGACACGGTGCTCGACGGCCGGACCGGCCGCGTCGTCGACGGCACCGACACCACGGCGGTCGCCGGTGCGCTGACCCGGATACTCCTCGACGCCGACCTGGCCGCAGAGATGGGAGCCGCGGGCCGCGACTGGGCGCGGGAATCCTGGTCCTGGGACGCCTCGGCCCGCCATCTGACCCGGCTGCTGAACCCCGAGAACATCCCGGCGGTCACGCCGGGGCAGGAGTAGGCCCGGCGAACGGCGACGGCCCCCCGTACCGCAACCCTCTTGGAGGGGGGCCAGGAGCCAGAAGTCAGGAGCGCGCTCCGCGGGCCGCGTCCTTCTCCTTCTTCTCCTTGATGCGCACCGCTTCCTTCCGGACCTCGGCCTGGGTGGTGCGCTCCTGCTGCAGCCAGTCGGGGTTGTCCGTCTTCAGCGCTTCGATCTGCTCCGTGGTGAGGGCGTCCGTGATTCCGCCCCGGGCGAGACCCGAGATGGAGACGCCCAGCTTGGCCGCGACCACCGGCCGGGGGTGCGGGCCGGTGCGTCGCAGTTCCCGCAGCCACTCGGGCGGATCGGACTGCAGTGCGTTCAGCTCGGTGCGCGTGACGACACCCTCCTGGAACTCGGCGGGGGTGGCCTCTAGGTACACACCCAGCTTCTTTGCCGCGGTCGCGGGCTTCATTGTCTGGGCGGTCTTGTGCGACGTCATGGTGTCAAGGGTATCGAGCATGTGCGCTACCTCTGACCAGGGCCGGTAACCTGGCGGAGTGACAAGCTCGGATGAAACCCCTTCGTTCCGGCTCGCGTATGTCCCGGGGGTGACACCCACCAAGTGGGTGCGGATCTGGAGCGAGCGGCTGCCCGGCGTCCCCCTGACCCTCATCGGGGTGTCGGCCGCCGAGGCGTCCGACGTGCTGCGGGGTGGTGGCGCCGACGCGGGTCTCGTACGGCTGCCGATCGACCGGACGGGCCTCAGCGCGATCCCCCTCTACACCGAGACGACGGTCGTGGTGGTCCCGAAGGACCATGCCGTCACGGCGGTCGACGAGGTCCGTGCCGAGGATCTCGCCGATGACATCGTGCTCCACCCGCTCGACGACACCCTCGTCTGGGAGCACCGGCCGGGACGGCCCGCGATCGAGCGACCCGCCACGACGGCGGACGCCATCGAGCTGGTGGCGGCGGGAGTGGGCCTCCTCGTCGTCCCGCAGTCGCTCGCCCGCCTGCACCACCGCAAGGACCTCACGTACCGGCCGGTGTCGGACGCCCCCGAGTCGCGCGTCGCGCTGTCGTGGCTGGAGGACGAGACGACGGACCTGGTGGAGGACTTCATCGGGATCGTCCGGGGCCGGACCGTCAACAGTTCCCGGGGTCGCCCCAAGTCCCCGGCACAAACGAAGGAATCGAAGACCGATCGCCCCGGTACGGGCACCACACGGCGCAAGCCCGGCACCGGGAAGGCCGCCGGGAAGACAGCCGGCAAGGCGTCCGGGAAGAGCCCGCGGAGCGGTTCCGGCGGTGTCGCCAAGGGCGGCGGCAGGCGCGGGAAGCCCCGCCGCCGGTCGTAGCCACGGGCACCCGCATGGGCCCGCCGGGCCCGTCAGCGCCTGCGTCGCACCTTCGGTTCCGGGACGAGGCGCACGACCCCGTTGAGCAGATGGTCGATCAGGTCGTGCGAGGGCTTGTCCGTGAGGTTGGTGAGCAGTCGGGCCAGGGTGTCGAGCAGGAACGGCGACCCCATGACGTAACGGTTGAGGACCGGCTGGAAGCCGGAACGGCTGAAGACGAGGTCGGCGGCCGTGTTCCCCAGCCGGTAGTAACGCCCCCAGCGGCGGTTCATCTCGACGGGGTAGCCGTGCAGCGCCCGCTCCCGGCCGGGTCCCCTGGGGAGCGCGAGGGCGAGCGTGGCGGTCTCGGCCGCGACTTCACCGGCTTCCATGGCCTGGCCGATGCCCTCGCCGTTCCAGGGGCTGATCATGCCTCCGGAGTCGCCGACGAGGAGGAGCCCCCGGGCGTAGAGGGGATGACGGTTGAAGCCCAGCGGAAGGGCCGCGCTCCGGACGGGGCCCTCGGCGTTCTCCTCGCGCAGTCCCCAGGCGTGCGGGGTACGGGCCAGCCACTCGTCCAACGTGGCGCGCAGGTCCGCCTTCCCGTGCCGTCGGTGCGGCAGCGCACCGAGACCGACGTTGACGCGGCCGTCGCCCATGGGGAAGATCCACCCGTATCCGGGCAGGTAGTGATCACTGCCCGGGAAGCGGAGGTCGGCCCACAGCTCCAGGTACTCCTCCCGGGAGCGCTCCGGGCTGCGGTAGTAGCGGCGGGCGGCAGTCGCGATCTGCCTCTTCCGGTCCCGCTGCAGGCCCATGGCGAGTGCGAGGCGGGCGGAGGCACCGTCGGCGGCGATGACGATCGGTGCGTGGAAGGCGACCGGCTCCTTCGCTTCGGTCGTGGCACCGACGCCGGTGATACGACCGGTGCGGTCGGTCAGGGGCTGGGTCACCTTGACGCCGGTGCGCAGCCGGGCTCCGGCGGCGACGGCGTGCCGGGCCAGGATGTCGTCGAAGTCGTGTCGGCTGCGCGAGAGCCCGAAATCCGGGTACCGCCCGAGCGCGGGCCAGTCGATGTGCACCTGATGGTCCCCGGCCACCCATCGCATCCCGCGCGAACGCGTCCACCCCGGAGCCTTGATGTCGACGCCCATCCGGATGAGCTGATACACGGCCCGTGGAGTCAAGCCGTCCCCGCACACCTTTTCCCGGGGAAAGCGGGACTTCTCCAGGAGCAGGACATCGACGCCCGCCCTGGCGAGGTGGAAGGCCGCGGCCGAGCCCGCCGGCCCTGCTCCCACCACGATCACCTGGGCATCCTCGTCCGAGCCGTGGACGGTCGGACCGTCCGACGGAGACCGGTCGTCCGACGGAGACCGGTCCGGCGTCGTTTCCCGCATGGCGAACCTCTTCCTGTACCCGGGACAGCAGGTGCCGTACCGAGAACGACGGCCCCGGGCATCATCATCGATCAAGGAGAGCCGGTACGGAACCAGGCCCGGACACCGGGCTCCGGCCTGACGCGTGGTCAACCGCTGTGCGCTGAAAGCCGGGTGCGCCGGTTTCGAGATGCGACAGGGCGGAGATCGCGACAATTCCTTCCCCGCGCCGAGATCATCCTGATGGGCGTGGAGGAACGGCCGGTGCCTCATCCACGCGCCCGACGAAAGCGTCGACCCCACCGAGATCCAGCACATGGCCCATGTCGAGGTCCTGTTCCGGCGGCGGTACGCCGAGGCGCTGCGGGGCCGGGTCAGTACGGCAGCGGGCGGCCGGACGGGGTCCGCAGATCGAGGGGCGGCGGCTGCGACGGCCGCTGTGGGCGTCGGACGATCCTGATGCGGCCCATTGCCACCACCCCCCTGACGGTTACCCGTCATATGCCCGGTGGGCCGCCCCTTCATGCGGTTTCGACCGTCCAACCGGCCTGCCGGACAAGGGGGTTGCGCGAACCGGGCCCACAGTACGCGGCGAACCGCGGCAGGGCGGGGGAAGTCGCCGTCTTCCCGCCGCATCGGGGACAGCGCGCGCACGCGCTCGTGCTGCGCCGCCCACCTGACATCGACGCAGCCGGTCTCCTTGCCGGAGGCGATTTCGGTCAAGCCGTGGTGGTGGGATCGCGCAACGATCCCGGATCGCGGAAGGGCTGCTTCAGGCCGGAGGGCCGGGCGGCGCCGGAGCGGAACTCAGTCCTGTTCGTCGCCCCCGCTGTCCCCGTTGCCCTCGTCGTTCCCGTTGTCCTGCGCCGGCTGGCCGGGCGCAGGTGCATCGGGGCCGGTGGTCGCGGTGGAGCCGGTGTCCGGCGTGCCGGCCGAGCTGGAATCCGGCGAGAACAGGTTCATCCCCAGGTACACGGCCGCGAGGAAGGCGACCGTACCGGCGATGGCGCTCGCCACTCTGGGCCGACGTCTGATGGCCTCGCGGGCACCGGTGCGCCGTACAGTCGGCGCGGCCCGCTCCGCCGCACGCCGTCTGTGCCCACCGGCCTGAGGTATGCGGTACGTCGTCGAGCCCTCGGCCTGCTGCGTGGCAGCCGGCGCCGGGGCCCCGCCGAACGCGGCGGCGGATGAAGGGGGACGGGGGACGCCGGGCGCCATCGGAGGAGGGGCGGGGGCGTACCTCGGCAGGGGCTCCGGCTGTCCCCGCCACGCGTCGCTCTGGAACCAGTCGGCGACCTGCTGGGCGGTGGGCCGGTCCTCGGGCTGCTTCGCCAGCAGCCCCAGCAGATAGGAGTCGAAGGCCGGGGACAGGGCGACGCCGCGCTGCCCGAGCGGCACGGGCGCGGTATCGACATGCTGATAGAGCGTGGCGGTGGCCGTGTCGGAGCGGAACGGTGGCTCGCCCAGCAGGAGTTGGTAGATCACACAGCCGAGGGAGTACATGTCTGACGCCGCACCGGCCGTACGGCCCAGGGCGCGTTCCGGGGCGAGATAGAGGCTGGTGCCGACAATCTGTCCCGTGGTGGTCAGCGCGGCGGAAGGGTCGTCGACGAACTGGGCGATGCCGAAGTCGCCGATCTTGACGGAACCTTCGGCGTCCAGCATCAGGTTCCCGGGTTTGATGTCGCGGTGCACGATGCCCTGCCGATGGGCGGCGGCGAGCCCCGCGGCGGCCTGACCGGCGATCTGGGCGACCTGCTCGGCGCCGAGCCGCTCCTCGGCCGCGAGCAGATCGCCCAGGCTTCTGCCTTCGACGAGCTCCATCACGAGGAAGAAACGGTTCTCCCAGGAACCGAAGTCGAACACGGCCACCAGATGAGGGTGGCTCAGGCGGGCCGCCGTCTGCGCCTCCAGGCGGAACCGGGCCGTCGCCGACTCGTCCGCGTGGTCGCCCAGCAGCAGCTTCACGGCCACCGCCCGGCCGAGCACTTCGTCGGAGGCTCGCCACACCTCACCCATGCCGCCGCGGCCGATGGGGGACGTCAAGCGGTACCGACCAGCTACCAGCACCTGTGCACCAATCTCGAATTGTGGGCCGTTCGACTGCCACGACTGCGTCCCGACGGGGGTCGGGGCGGGTAGGGACGCGCGGCATGATCAGGATATCGGGCCGTCGGACCTCGATGGCACGCCGCGTGGCCATCCCGCTGCTCTCAGGTGCTCCACAGGGCCGTGGCACCGCGGATTCCGCACTTTGGGTATGGCGTTCGGCCCCGTACAAGATCCTCCGGAGCGAGGGTCTTTCGCTGGAATGAGGCCGGATCAGGCCGGATCAGGACGCCGGAACCGGCCGGTGCGCAGGACCGTCAGCGCCTCACGGTTGCTGAGCCGAGGAACAGGGTGCTCTGCGTCACCAGCGTGCCGTCGAGGTCGAAAGAGGCCGAAGAGGCCGGAATGTGTGGTGAGTTCAGGGAATCCGGCGGGCCGGCGCGGTGATCACTTCGGGCCGCCGGGGACCGAGCGGCCCACCGATTCGACCAGCGGCAGCAGCCGGTGCGGCACCCGCTCGCGCAGCGCCACCTCGGTACGCGTCCTGACCACGCCGGGCAGCCGGATCAGCCGCTGGATGACATCCTCCAGATGCCCGTTGTCGCGGGCCACCACCCGGGCCAGCAGATCGCCGCCGCCCGTGGTCGAGAAGGCCTCGACGATCTCCGGGACCGCGGCGAGCGCCGCACCGACCTCGTCCAGATGCCCCTGGGTGACCTCCAGATGAACGAAGGCCAGCACCGGGTGACCCAGCGCGGCGGGGGACAGGACCGGTCCCGTACCGGTGATCACGCCGTCCCGCTCCAGCCGGTCGATCCGGGCCTGGAGAGTGCCCCGGGCGACGGAGAGGATGCGCGCGTACTCACGGACGCTGGTACGCGGTTGCTCGATGAGCAACCGCAGGATGCGGGTGTCGAGGGCGTCCACCGCCATGGTCCGTTGGTCACTTCCTGGTAGGCCGATCCGGGCTGCGACTGTACCAACGGCCCGTCGGCCGCCCGTTCACACCGATCCGGCGCAGCCCCGGCTCCGGTCCCGTGCCCGTCTCATACCCGTAGTCCTCCAGACCTACGAAACAGGTTCACACCCCGGCGTGACGCGGACTACGAGGCCCCGTCCATAGCTTCTGTACCCGAATCACCGCAAGCCGTCCGGTACGGAAGGAACCCTCGCCATGGTCCGGATTGTGGCCGGAACGGCCATGCCCGCAGAGCCCTCGGGAGAGCGTCATGCGTGACTTCGTCCGGCGGATCGAATCCGCCACTCCCGCCGACCGCGACCGTGCCGTCGACGCCCTGCGCGCCCTCGCCATCCTCGGCGTCATCCTCGGCCACTGGATGGTGACCGCGCTGGTCGTCGACAGCGGCACCATGCACGGTTCGAGCCCGCTGCACTACATGCCCCGATTCACCCCGGTCTCCTGGGCGTTCCAGACCCTTGCCGTCTTCTTCCTGGTCGGTGGACAGGTCGGTGCGAAGAGCTACGCATCCGCCCGGGCCCGGGGCGAGAACTACGGCCGGTGGCTCCGCACGCGGATGGCCCGGCTGCTGCGGCCGGTCGTCGTCGTGCTGCTCGTATGGACCGTGGCGGCGGGCACGATGCTCGCCTCGGGAGCGGACCAGGACACCGTGCGCGCGCTGTGCAAGCTCGTGTGGTCCCCGCTCTGGTTCCTGGTGGTCTTCGCGGTGCTGACCGCGGCGACCCCGCTCGTGGCGAGGCTGCATCCACTGTGGCCGTTCGCCGTCGTGCTGATCAACGATCTCTGCCGGTTCGGCCTGGACGCCCCCGGCGGGTTCGCTTCGGTCAACGTGCTGGCCGGCTGGCTGGTTCCGTACTGCCTGGGCGCGGCCTGGGCCCGGGGCGACCTGTGCGGCCGCAGGACCGGCTGGGTGCTGCTGATCGGCGGAGCCGCCGCCACCGCCGGACTCGTGCTCCGGGCCGGCTACCCCGCGGCGATGGTGGGAGTGCCCGGCGTGAGGATCTCCAACCTCGACCCGCCGACGCTCGCCGTGGTCACCTTCGGCCTCGCCCAGTGCGGAGCGGCGCTGCTGCTGCTCGGCCCGCTGCGCCGGGCGCTGCGACGCCCGGCCCTCTGGGCGGCGGTGGCGACGGTGAACCTCTCCGCGATGACGATCTTCCTGTGGCACCAGACAGCGCTGATCGCGGTCACCGCCACCGGCCTCCTGGTGGGCGGGACCCTGCAGGGCCTGCACACCGTCCCCGACGACCCCGGCTGGGTACTCGCCCGGCTGGGCTGGCTGCTCGCGTTCGCCGGGGCGCTGTTGATCTGCTGCGCGGCGTTCCGCGGTCACGAGCGGGGCCGGGCGCGGAGCAACAGCCTGGTCGTCCGCGAACGGCGTCCCGCACGGGCGGAGGCGGCGCCGCATGTCTAAGGTGCGGTCCATGAAACGGGGAGACATGGCCAAGCGGTCGGCACAGATGCTGCGGGCGGTGCCCCGTACCCTGCGCGCGGATCTCCTGACGTCGTCGGCCGACCCGAACGGGCAGCCGGGGCAACCGCGTTGGCTGGACTGGCGGCCGGTGATCGCGGTGCCGCTCGGCATGGCCGCAGTGGGCATGTTCATCGTCCAGACCAACCAGTTCGCCTTCCGCTACGGGACGGGCATACAGCTCGGCATCCTGTTCGCCGGGATCCAGTCGGCGGCGGTCGTCGCCGCGCTGTTCCGCCCGGTCCAGGCCTGGTGGGCTTCATTGCTCGTCATGGTCGTGGTCACCCCGTTCGCCGCGGCTTCCACCCCCGGTCCGGTCGCCGCGGTCGCCGTGCCCGGCGGCATGACGTACCCCTGGGACGCGGCCGGGATCGTGCTGCAGACCGCGGTGCTGTTCCTGCTCGCCCTGCGGGTCCGACCCCGGATCGCGGCCGAGACCCTGACGATCACCCTGCTGGTCGGACTCGCCTGCGGCGCGAGCAGACGCTGGCCCGACCTCGGCAACGTGCGTCTCGCCCTAGGGGTCCTCATCATCTCGGTGGTCGTCGGGGCCGCGCTCCGCGGTCTCGGAGTGGCCCGTACGCAGTTGGTCGTACAGGAGGAACTCACCGCGGGGGAGCGCGCGCGGCGCACCCTTCTGGAGGAACGCAGCCGGATCGCCCGCGAACTGCACGATGTGGTCGCCCACCACATGTCGGTCATCTCCATCCAGGCGCAGGTCGTTCCACACCTGGTCGAGAACCCGTCCGACGAGCTGAAGGAGAACGTCGAGGGCATTCGTAAGAACGCGGTCGACGCGCTCACCGAACTGCGCCGGGTGCTCGGCGTGCTGCGGTCCGAGGACCCCACGCCGCAGGCCGCCCGGCACGCCCCCCAGCCCACCCTCGACCGGCTGGACGAACTGATCGCCAATGCGCGCGGCGCCGGGCTCACCGTCGCCACCGAGACCACCGGAGAGCCTCGCCCCCTGTCACCGGGCGTCGAGCTTTCGGCATTCCGCATCGTGCAGGAGGCCCTCAGCAACGCCCTGCGTCATGCCCCGGGTGCGCAGGTGCGGGTGGGGATCGACCACCACGCGTCAGGCGTCACGGTCCGGGTCACCAACAGCCCGCCGGACCGGGCCGCCCCGCCCTCGGCGGGCGCGGGCCACGGCCTGCTCGGCATGCGCGAGCGCACCGCGATGCTGGGCGGAGAACTCGCCGCGGGAGCCACCCCCGACGGCGGCTACGAAGTGACCGCGATACTGCCCGCGCAGCCCTCTGTCCAGTACTGATGGGCACCCGCCCGGCCGAGGTGGCATCGAGTCGTGCGCCACGCGACGGCCACATACATGCATGCCGGGGTGTTACGGGTGGTGTTCGGTCCCGTTCCGGTCCGTTGGCCTATCCGTGGCGCAGACAATTGCCTGGAATCTGGGCCAATGGTCCAGTGATCTCCTGTCGGGTTGAGCCACAGGTCGCAGAGATGTTGTGATGGACCCGTCGATGGCGCTGCGGATCCCCGCGGCGCCTTTTTCATGCCGGTGCGCAGGACCGGTGTGCAGAAGCGGGAGCATGCGGTGCTGAAGAGGATGTTCGTTTCCCCGGACCCGGGCCGACTGCGGCTGCGCAGCGGTGTCCGGGCCGTCCTCGGCATCGGGTCGGCCGTCGCGGTGTGCGGCCTGGCCGGTCACTCGCTCGTCGGGGCGATCACCGGCGGTCTCGCCGCGCTGCTGGCCCTGTTCACGGTGCTGGACACCACGGTGCGCGCCCAGGCGATCACCACCGCCCTGCTGCCGGCCGCCGGTTTCCCCGTGCTCGCTCTCGCCGCCGTACTGCACGACCACCCCCTGGCGCGGGACACGGCGTTCCTCGCCGTCATGGGCCTGGGCGTGTACGCCAGGCGATGGGGGCCACGCGGTCACTCGCTGGGCGTCTTCGCGTTCATGGCCTTCTTCACCACGCAGTTCCTCCACACACTGCCCGGACAGCTGCCCGAGCTCTACTCCGCGGTCGCCGTCTCCCTGCTCGCCTCGTCGACCGTACGCTTCGGACTGTGGTGCTACGAGCGACGGCTGCCCGCCGCCCCCGTACCCGTCCCGGTGACCGGTAAGGGGCTGGCCCGCGCGACCACACGCCAGGCGATTCAGGCGACCACCGGGGGAGCCCTGGCGCTCGTGGCGGGGCTGCTCCTGTCCGAGCAGCGCTGGTACTGGGCCGTGGGCGCCACCTGGTGGGTCTTTGTGAACACCGCCTCGCGAGGCGAGACGCTGGTACGCGGCTTCCGCAGGATCCTGGGAACACTGATCGGCATCCCCGTCGGCCTGGCCGTCGTCGTTCCGCTGCACGGATCGGGCGTGCCCAGCGCGGTCCTCGTCGCGATCGGTGTCTTCGGGATCTTCTACACCGCCGCGGTCTCCCACACCTGGATGGTGTTCTCGGTGACGGTGATGGCCGGGGCGCTCTACGGTCTCCTCGGCGTGCTGGACCCGGCCCTGCTCGTGCTGCGGCTCACCGAGACCGCAGCCGGAGCGCTCGGCGCGATGCTCGCGGTGCTCCTCGTGCTGCCGGTCACCACACACGCGACGACCGACGCGTGGATCCAGCGGGCCCTGCGCTGCGTACACACCTGTACGGCCGAGGGCGCGGCGCGGCTCTCGGGCTCGCCGACCGCCGATCCCGCGCCCCGGATCGCCGAGTTGGAGGCGCTCCTCGGACGGGTGCGGCTGTCCCTGGCCCCGCTGGTGCACCCGCTGAGTCCGCTGCGCGCCCGCAAGGCCCGTGCCCGGCAGGTACTCGCCCTACTGGACACCTGCGCCCGGGAGGTGCGGGGACTGGCCTCCGTCGCCGCGGACCCGGAAGCGTCCCACGACGCCCGCCTCGCCGCCGCCTGCTGGCGCGTCGAGGCCGCCGTGGAGGCACTGACGGACTCGGACCGGTCGCACCGGGCGAGCTCACCGAGCGTCCCGGACCACCGGGCCGTCGCGGAACCCGCGCTCGCCCACCTGCACGGTCTGGAGCGGGCCCTCGCCGAACTCGCCACCCCGCTGCGCAGCGATCCGCGCGCCCCACTGATCAGTGTGTGAGGCCGCCCGAGGACCCCGCCGGCAGTCGAGTTCGTGGTCTAGACCTCGAAGGACCGACTGCTACCGTCGCCCCCGGAAGATCACGACGGCGAGAACCGCCGTGGTCACTCGGCGAAGAGGGGCAGTGCGATGACAAGCAGTGCGGCGGGCAACGGCGCGGGGCGGGCATTCATCGGGTCGTTCACCTCGGCGGGCGGGCGGGGAATCACCGTCGCTGCCGTGGACCAGGAGACCGGGGCGCTGACGGCCCTCGGCGCGACGGACACCGTCCCCGATCCCTCGTATCTCCTCCTGGGGCATGGGCCGGGGCCGGGCGGCAGGGTGCTCTACACGGTCAGTGAGACCGAACGCGGCGCGGCCGCCGCCCTTGACATCACCGGCGATGTGCCGCAGCCGATCGGTGAGATCCGACCGGTCGAAGGCAGCGGTCCGACCCACCTCGCGCTCGCGTGCGGGCATCTGCTCACCGCCAACTACGGCTCCGGCAGCGTGAGCGCCCTGTCCGTGCGGGCCGACGGCTCCCTCGGCGAGGTCACCACCGTGCTCCGGCACGAGGGCAGTGGTCCGCACCCCGGCCGCCAGCACGCCCCGCACGCCCACCAGGTGCTGCCGGACCCCTCCGGGAACTGGGTGCTCAGCGTGGACCTCGGCACCGACTCCGTACGGATCTGCGCACTCGACCCGACCAGCGGGGTGCTGCGGAAACACGGCGAGACGGCCCTGCGGCCGGGCACCGGCCCACGCCATCTGGCCTTCCACCCCGCGGGCGGTCATGCCTACGTCCTGAACGAACTCGAACCGACCGTCACCGCATGCAGGTGGGACGCCCCCACGGGAGTCCTCGAACCGGTCGGTGAAACCTTCCTGCTGCCCGAGGCACCGGCCGGCGGCACGGCCCCGGTGACGTACCCGTCGGAGGTGGTCGTCTCGCGCGACGGACGGTTCCTCTGGACCGCCAACCGGGGGCACGACAGCATCTCCGTTCTCGCGCTCGACGCGACGGGTGAGCAGGCGACCCTGGTCACGACAGTGGGCTGCGGCGGGCACTGGCCGCGCGACCTCGCGCTCGACCCCACCGGCCGATGGCTGTACGCGGCCAACGAGCGGTCCGGGAACGTCAGCTGGTTCGCCGTCGACCCGGCGACCGGCGTTCCGCACCACGAGGGCGCACTGGAGGTCCCTGCCGCGTCCTGCGTGATCTTCGCCTGAGCTCGCGACACCACTGCGCCGCGCACCGTGCGATCGCCGGACGGGTCAGGAGATTCCTGTCTGTCCGGCGATCGAGGCACACGCACCGCCAGGGTCCGCGAGCCCGGCACATCCGGACGAGGGGCCCGGACGCACCGGCACCGGGTCAGTGCGCCTGCGCACCCTGCGGCGCAGCCGGCGCGATGCCGAGCGTCGTCGTGTACATCGACAGCACGAGCTTGCCGATCGCCGGATACGCGCCGAGCGGCTCGGCCGTCGCGCAGCCCGCCTCCTTCGCGGCGGCGTCCAGCAGCCCCTCGGGCACCTCGGGGCCGACGAGGTACGGAGCGAGCGCGAGCTGCGCCGAGCCGGAGCCCGTCAACTGCTCGGCGATCGAAGCGACGGAACCCTCCACGTCGAGTGCGGCGGCCATCACCGGTACGGCGAGCCGGGCGGCGAGCAGCATGCCGGTGATCCCGGCGGCCTGCACGGCCTCCTCGCCCCCCACCGTGGCCAGCACGATGCCGTCGGCGGCCGTCGCCACGGTGAAGAGCCTGGCACGGTCGGCGCGGGCCAGACCGGCCTCGGAGAGCCGTACGTGCAGCGCCTCGGCGAGCAGCGGGTGGGGGCCGAGCACATCGGTCAGCTCGACCTGCGTACCGCTGTCCATCACGGCCTGCCGTATGCGCCGGATCAGAGCGCTGTCCGGCCCCGCGAGCAGCGGCACCACGACGGCGGACGGCCCCTCGGGCTCGGCGACCTCACGGCCGACGGCCAGCGCCTGTTCGTAGCGCGCGACGCGCTCGGCGGCGCTGTGGGTGAGTACGGACGACAGCGTGGGGTACTCGGCATCGTCGCCGTCGAGGTAGCCGATCCGGGCATTGAGGCCGGGCAGCTCGGAACGGGCGATGCTGATCACCTCTTCGGCCAGGCTCCGCGTGGCCGAAGAGGGGGTACCGGGAACGGCGAGAACGAGCGCGGCAGCGCCCTCGGGTGCGACCACGGGCTCCGGGCGGCGGTGCCGTCCGGACTGGCGAGGTCGCGGCATTCGTACAGGCAGGCCGGAAGCGGGCCCAGTGGGGGTGCTCATGGCGCCGCATGCTACTGGTTTTGGGTACCCCTCCGTTCGGGGAGGGGGCAGTCGGGCGTCATCTGTCCACTTTTATCCGTTGAGCGGCTTACTGGCTGACTATCCTGCTCTGTCGGTACCTATCCGGGCGCCTGTCCCGGCTCCTTCCCGGGCCCTTCACCGGGTACGTGGAGCAGCGTCGGGTGGCGGGGCAGTCGCAGATCGCCGGTGGCCAACGCCTGGGCGATGGACAGCGCCCCGGCCAGTGGATCACCCGAACCGGGGACCGGCCGTGCCTGCGGGACCTGCCGGGACAGTTCCTCGCGCAGCGGTACGAGCAGCGGATCGCCCATCCGGAACAGGCCGCCCGTCAGGGCCACTTCGCATGGTTCGTCGTCGGCCCCGGCCTTGGGGCACACCGCGGCGGCCGCCGCCGCGATATGTCCGGCGGCTTCGCGCAGAATGCCCGCGGAGACCGGATCGTGCCCGGCACACACGGCCACTTCGGGCGCGAACGAGGCCAGCACGGCAGCCCGGTCGGTACGCGGATAGAGCAGCCCCGGCAGCTCCTGCGCAGGCCCGAACACGGCCTCCAGCCGGGCCAGCAGCGGGGCGGACCCACCGCGCCGCCCGTCATGGGCGCGCATGGCCGCATCGAGACCGGCCCGCCCGATCCAGGCGCCGCCACCGCTGTCACCCAGCAGATGACCCCAGCCATCGGCCCGGCGCCAGCTCGTCAGATCCGTACCCAGCGCGATCATGCCCGTGCCGCCGGCGACGACCGCCCCCGGACGCTGACCGACCGCACCCGCGTACGCGGTCACGGCATCGGCGGCGAGAGCCAGCAGGCGCACCCCGAGTGCCTGCTCCAGGGCCGAGGGCAGTTCGGCGCGCAACTGCCCGCCGAGCGTCGCCATACCGGCGGCGCCGATCGCCACGGAGCTGATCGTGAAGCCCTCGGCGCTGCCGCTGCCGTGCCGCTCCAGCAGAAGGCGCGCGGCGGGCAGCAGTTGTTCCAGCAGATGGTCCGCGTCGATGCCCGCAGGTCCGGTACGTACCGGCTCGGCGCAGACCGTCGTACCCACTGCCGCAGACCTGTTGAGGACGCCCAGCGCCACCCGCAGACCGGAACCGCCCGAGTCCACGCCGAGCACGAACGGCCCCGACGCACCCGACTCCGCGCCCGGACGCACCCCGGCACCGCTGCTTTCCGGCGAATGCCTGCGTGAGCTCATGGACCGGCTCCAGGGAGAAGAGGAATGACGGCGGCAGCCTATCCCTAGCTCCGCGGGCCCGGACCTGGGGTGTGGATGACCTGCGGGACCGCCCGTCGGGGGCGGGGCGTGTACGCCGGTAGAGTGATGTTTTGTGGCACCACGACCGTTGAACGAAGTAGTCGAGTCCGGATGGGCCGAGGCGCTTGCCCCGGTGGCCGGACGCATCGCCGCGATGGGCGATTTCCTGCGTGCGGAGGTCGCGGCCGGCCGCACCTATCTGCCCGCCGGAGCGAACGTCCTGCGCGCGTTCCAGCAACCCTTCGACGAGGTACGCGTCCTGATCGTCGGTCAGGACCCGTACCCGACACCCGGGATGGCGGTGGGCCTGAGCTTCTCGGTGGCCCCCGATGTGCGTCAGCTGCCCGGCAGTCTGGAGAACATCTTCCGCGAACTGCACACGGACCTGGGGCTTTTGCGACCGTCCAACGGCGATCTGACACCGTGGACGCGCCAGGGCGTGCTGCTGCTGAACAGGGCGCTCACGACGGCACCCCGCAAGCCGGGCGCGCACCGAGGCAAGGGCTGGGAGGAAGTGACCGAGCAGGCCATCCGGGCGCTGGCCGCGCGCGGCAAGCCGCTGGTGTCCGTGCTGTGGGGGCGTGACGCCCGTAACCTGCGTCCGTTCCTCGACGGCTTCCCGGCGATCGAGTCCGCGCACCCCTCGCCCATGTCGGCGGACCGCGGTTTCTTCGGCTCGCGCCCCTTCAGCCGTACCAATGAACTCCTGCTCCGCCAGGGCGCCCAGCCGGTGGACTGGCAGTTGCCGTAGCAGCCGGATCTCCACCTCGACGTGGCACCGGCCCCGAGAGGAGCAGGTGCCACGTCCTCGGATCACCCCGCGGCGCGTCCCGTGTCACGGCGTGTCCCGCACGGTGGCGCCCCGGCGACGTTCGCCGCGTGGATCAACCGCCGGCGGTCACGAACCGATGACCGCCGCCCGGACGCAGAGGACATCCGGCAGATGCGCGGCGAGTCGCTGCCAGCTGTCGCCGTCGTCCGCGCTCGCGTACAACTCGCCGTTGCGATTGCCGAAGTAGATGCCCGCCGGGTCGGCGTCGTCCGTACGGAGCGCGTCGCGCAGCACCGTGCCGTAGTGCGTCTCCTCGGGCAGGCCTGCCGACAACGGCTCCCAGGTACGGCCCGCGTCCTCGGTGCGGAACACCCGGCAGCGGTGTTCGGCCGGGACACGGTCGGCGTCGGCGTTGATCGGGAAGATGTACGCCGTGTCCGCGCGGTGCGGGTGCGCGGCTACGGCGAAACCGAAATCGGAGGGGAGGTCCCGGCCGATGTCCGTCCAGTTGTCCCCGGAGTCGTCACTCCGGAAAACCCCCCAGTGGTTCTGGAGGTAGAGCCGGTCGAGATCGACCGCGTCCCTGGCCACCTTGTGGACGCACTGGCCGAACTCCGGGTTCGGGTCGGGGAGGAACACCGCCGACACGCCCTTGTTCGCCGGGGCCCAGCTGGCGCCGCCGTCCTTGGTGCGGAACACCCCGGCCGTGGAGACCGCGACCGTCACCTCCCGAGCGTCCCTCGGGTCCGTGAGGATGGTGTGCAGACCCTCACCGCCGCCGCCCGGCACCCACTTCGAACGCGTCGGATGCTCCCACAGCGGGCGGACCAGCTCGAAGGACTCCCCGCCGTCCTCGGAACGGAACAGCGCTGCCGGCTCCGTCCCCGCGTACACGACATCGGGCGCCTCGGGGCCCGCCGGGTGCAGCTGCCAGACCCGCTCCAACGATGTCCCGGTGAACTCCGGGAACTTCACGGCCGGTTGCTTCGGCTCGACCCAGGTGGCGCCCAGGTCGTCGGAGTGGAAGACCGACGGGCCCCAGTGGGCGCTGTCCCCGCCGACCAGCAGCCGGGGAACCTCCCGGCGGGTGTCGATGGCGATCGAATAGATCGCCTGGGCATTGAAATGCGGGCCGTCGAACTCCCACGCGCCGCCGCGCCTGCGGCCGATGAAGAGTCCCTTGCGGGTGCCTACGGTGAGAAGTACGTCGGTCATGGCCGAACCTCCCGATACGCCGTTGTGCCGGATACGCGCCAGTCTGCACCCCACCACTGACAGAGGCCCGCAGGGCGGCCCCGGAGATCCGGACCCTGTTGCTTCCACGGTCGGCGGCGGTACGGTGCAGCACATGTGGAAAGCGCTTGCCGAACGCTTTCGCGGAGCGATCTGGGAGCACCTGTGCCGACCTTCGAAGGGCTGCCCGGCGCCGTCGCCGTGTCCCACCTGCGGGTCTACGACTGGCCCGCCGTGGACGGCCTGCGCGGCGGGACACCCCATCTCCACCTCACCTGCTCCGAGGGGTATGTGGTGATCGGGGGCTCGGGCTCGGTGCAGACCCTCACCACGTCCGGGTTCCGGCAGACGCCACTGGCCCCCGGGGCACTGGTCTGGTTCACGCCGGGCACGATCCACCGCCTCGTCAACGAGGATGGGCTGCGCATCATCGTCCTCATGGAGAACAGCGGACTGCCCGAGGCCGGTGACGCCGTCCTCACTCTGCCGCCCCGCCACCTGGCGGACCCCGAGGCCTACCGGGCGGCCGTCGTCCTTCCCGCCGACGGTTTTGAAGCGGAACAGGAACGGGCCGCCCGCGCCCGCCGGGACCTCGCCGTCGAGGGTTTCCTCGCGCTGCGCCGGGCCACCGAGGCGGGCGACCCCGAACCGCTCGCCGCCTTCCACCGGGCCGCCGCCGCACTCGTACGCCCGAGGGTCGAGGACTGGCGGGAGCGCTGGCGGAAGGGGGCCGCTGCCGCGTCCGAGGTGACCAGTAGCCAGCTCGACGCCCTGACCCGTGGTGACGGCGGACACCTCGCCGATGCCCGCGTACACGCCGAACAGCCCTTCGCGCTGGGGAAGTTCGGCATGTGCGGGCGCCTGGACGTCTACCGCGGCTGACCGGCCCCGGCGCCGTCACCACCGGCGGAGCAGCTCAGGACCCGGGTCGTGCTGCCGTCGTCCTCCACCGCGTCCCGGACGTGCCGGAAGCCGATCCGGCCCAGCAGCGCCAGCGAGGCGTCGTTCTCGGCGGCCACCGTCGCGTGCACTTCGGTGAGCCCGAGGGCGCCGAACCCGTACGAGGTCAGCGCCTTCGCGACCTCGGTGCCGAACCCCTGCCCCCATGCGGCCGGAGCCAGGGCGTAGACGATCTCGTGACCGTCCACATCCGGGGACGGGGAGGGCTTGATCTCGGCGTGGCCGACCAGACGGCCGCCATGGCGTACGGCCCATACGTCGAAGAGTTCCTGGGCGTACACCTTGCTGAAGATCCGCCCGAACAGGGCGCGGTCCTCGGCCTCGGTCTGCGGACCGTCACCGATCCACCGGGACACCCGGGTGTCCTGGAAGAGCGCCACGAAGCCTTCCTCGTCCGCGGGTGTGTACGGCTCCAGGAGGAGCCGCTCGGTGTGCAGGGTGGGAGTGGTCGTCATGACGGGGGACGGTACGCGGGGCCGGCCCGGCCCACAACGGAAATAAGTGCAGGCCGGGCCGGGTGAGCTGGGTGCGGGGTCAGCGACCGGGCGCGGCGGTGCTGCTGCGGACCACCAGCTTGGTGGCCAGGTCGACGCGAGTGGTCGCGGGCCGATCACCCCGGGCGAGGTCGAGGACCAGGCGGGTGGCGGTCTCGGCCATCTCGATGAGCGGCTGGCGCACCGTGGTGAGCGGCGGGCCGATCCACCGGGTGAGGGGCAGATCGTCGAAGCCGACGACGCTCAGGTCCTCCGGGATGCGCAGCCCCAGTTCGCGGGCGGCCTCGTAGACGCCGAGGGCCTGGAGATCGTCGCCCGCGAACAGGGCGGTGGGCGGGTCGGGCAACCGCAGCAGTCCGAGGGCCGCCGCGTAGCCTGCCTCGTGGCGGAACTCGCCTTCCCGGATCAGTTCCGGATCGATGGGTAGTCCCGCGGTCTCCAGCGCCGCCCGATAGCCGTCGACGCGGGCGCGGCTGCACATCATGCGGGACGGGCCGCTGATGACGCCGATCCGGCGGTGTCCGAGCCCGGTCAGGTGGCGGGTGGCGGCCAGGCCGCCCTGCCAGTTGGTGGTCCCGACCGAAGGTACGTCGTCACCCGGGTCGCCCGCCGGGTCGACCACGGCGTACGGGATGTTGCGGCTGGTCAGCTGGGCGCGCTGGGCGGCCGTCAGGTCCGAGAGCACCAGGATCACCCCGACCGGCCGACGGGCCAGCACGCCGTCCACCCAGGTCTGCCCGGGGGTCGGCCGGCCGGCGCTCTCGGAGAGCACCAGGCTCAGCCCCTCCTCCCGGGCGACGTTCTCGACGCCTCGGACGACCTCCATGGCCCAGGAGCTGTCCAGCTCGTGGAAGACGAGGTCGATCAGCTGGGACCGGGCCGTGGAGCCACGCCTGCGGCGGTAGCCGTGGCGCAGCAGCAACTCCTCCACCTTGGTGCGGGTACCCGGGGCGACGTCGGCGCGTCCGTTCAGCACCTTCGAAACTGTCGGAGCCGATACTCCGGCGGCCCGGGCGATTTCCGCCAGCGTGGCGTTGCCTTCCGACGGCTCGCCGATCGGCGTTTTCTCCTGTTGGGGGTGGGCATTTGCGGGGCTCATACGGGAATCGTAGCCTCCCGCCGCCGCGATCGGGTGGGCCGCTCCTCCTGTGTGAATGCCTCGCCACACCTCTTGACGGCCCCAAAACGCGACCGTACGGTTCCGGCAACATTCGAGGCGTTCTTCGAAACATTCGACAGAGGTGTGGTCATGCGGTCGGGCATATTCACTCAGGGGACGCGAGCAGCGAGATGGACCGCGGCAGGTGCGGCCATGGTCATGGCCGGACTGCTGACCGGCTGCGGTTCCGGCGGTATCAGCGGCAGCGGCGGCGGAACGATCACCGCCTATGTGTACGGCGACGACTCGGTCAAGATCCAACAGGCCGCCGTGAACGAGTTCAACAAGACCTCCGAGGTCAAGGTCAAGCTGGTGTCGGTCCCCGGCACCGACTACGTGAACAAGCTGCGCAGTTCCATGGGCTCGCCCAGCGCCCCGGACGTCTTCTTCAACTGGGGCGGCGGATCCATCAAGCCCTACGTCGACGCCGAGCAGTTGGTCGACCTCAGCGAGACGGTCAAGAACGACGCCACGCTGAAGGACGGGTTCCTGCCGTCGATCATGACGGCGGGCGGTCTCGACGGGAAGATCTACGGGGTGCCGATGCGCGGCATGCAACCCGTGATGCTCTTCTACAACAAGTCCCTCTTCGCCGAGAACGGCGTGGCGGCCCCCAAGACCTGGGAGGACCTGCAGAAGGTCATCACCACCTTCAAGAGCAAGGGCATCACACCCTTCGCGCTCGGCGGCTCCGACAAGTGGCCCGAGCTGATGTGGATGGAGTACCTGCTGGACCGGATCGGCGGCCCCGACGTCTTCCGGAAGATCCAGAACGGCGACACTTCCGGCTGGGGCGACCCGGCGGTGCTCAAGGCGGCACAGACCGTCAAGGAGCTCGTGGACCAGGGCGCGTTCGGCAAGAACTTCAACTCGGTCGACTACGGCAACGGCGGCGCCCCCACCCTGCTCAACAAGGGCAAGGCCGCCATGCACCTGATGGGCTCGTGGGAGTACTCGACGCAGCTGGGCAAGGCGCCCGGGTTCGCCAAGAAGGACCTCGGCTGGACCGCCTTCCCGACGGTGGCCGGAGGCGCCGGTGACCCGGCGAACGTGGTGGGCAACCCCACCAACTACTGGTCCGTCAACGCCGTTACGAAGCACAAGGACGCCGCCATCGCGTTCCTGAAGACGATGGCGTCCCAGAAGTACGCCAAGTCCCTGGTGGACAACGGCGACATCCCCACCACCTCCGACGCGTCGTCGATGCTGAGCTCCTCGCCCAACCCGCAGTTCGCCGCCGACCAGTACCAGATGGTCCGGAAGGCCCCCAGTTTCACGCTCTCCTGGGACCAGGCGCTGGAGTCCCGGTACGCCACCCCCCTCCTCACCGAGATCAGCAAGCTGTTCGCCGGCCAGACCACGCCCGAGCAGTTCGTCGCAGCGATGAAGGCCGTCAAGTAGAGATGTCGCACCACACTCCGCACCCGAGGACGCGCGGACGGGGGAAGGGGACGGCCGCCGGCAACGTCGGCCGTCCGCCGGTCGGCTGGGCCGCCCCGGGCATCCTGTTCTTCGCCGTCTTCGCGATCGTCCCGCTGGCGATCGCCGTGTACCTCTCCTTCTGCCAGTGGGACGGCCTCAACTCCCCGGCTCTGACCGGCGTGGGCAACTGGACGCGGCTGTTCAAGGACCCCGAATTCCGCCAAGCCGCCTGGCTGAGCCTGCTGCTCACCACGATCAGCTGGGCCTTCCAGACCCCCGTGGCCCTGCTGCTCGGCGTCTGGGCGGCGGGCCGGCAGCGCAGCCGGACCGTGCTCTCCGCGGTCTTCTTCATCCCGCTGCTGCTCTCCACCACCGCGATCGCGATGCTCTTCCACGCGCTGCTGGACCCCAATTTCGGGGTGATCAAGGAGATCGGGCCCTGGTTCGGGATCGACCCGAACATCATGGGCTCGTCCACCGGGGCGCTGCTCACCGTGGCGTTCGTCGGCGGCTGGCAGTTCATGCCCTTCCACACCCTGATCTACCAGGGCGGAACGCGCCAGATCCCGGAGGTCCTCCACCAGGCGGCGGCCATCGACGGCGCGGGCATGGTGCGGCAGTTCTTCCACATCACGCTGCCGCAGCTGCGCAACACCGTGACGACCTCGTCGGTCCTGATGATCGTCGGCTCGCTGACCTACTTCGACACCGTACTGATCATGACCAAGGGCGGTCCCGGCACGGACACCACGGTCCTGCCCTACCTGATGTACCGGACCGGATTCCAGACCTACGACCTGGGCTACGCCGCGGCCATCGCCACGGCCCTGGTCGTCGTGGCCACCGGCCTGTCGCTGATTCTCGTCCGCTTCAGCGGCTTCGGGAACATGCGCTCCACCCGGGAAGGTATGTGACGCCATGTCATACGACACCCGCTCGGCGACGACGACGCGCCCCGTACGCCGCACCGCACACCGTCCCGCAGGCTCCGCCCGCCGCTGGAGGCCGCGCGGCAACCCGCTGGCCGGACTGGGCTCGCTGGTCTGGCTGGTCATCGTGATCGTGCCGGTCTACACGCTGATCTCCTCGTCGCTGATGCACCAGGACCAGGCACTCAACGGCGATCCGCTGGCCTTCCCGGCACACCCGACGCTCGACAACTACAACACCGTGCTGCACAGCGGCTTCATCTCGATGCTGGCCAACACCGCGATCGTCGCGGTGGCCACCGTGGCCATCGTGCTGGTGCTCTCCGTGCCGGTGGCCTACGTGGCGGTACGCACCCGTGGCCGGCTCTCGTCGCTCGCGTTCCGGACCTTCCTGCTCGGCGTGGCGATCCCGGCGCAGGCCGTGATCGTGCCGCTCTATCTGCTGATCGGCAGGATGGGGCTCTACGACACCCTGCCCGCGATCATCCTGCCGACCGCGGCCTTCTCGATGCCCGTCGCGGTGCTGGTGCTCAGCGGCACCATGCGCGACGTGTCCGAGGAGATGTACGAGGCGATGGCGCTCGACGGCGCCACGCCGGTGCGCATGCTGCTGCAACTGGCCGTCCCGATGTCCCGGGCGGGCATCAGCACGGTGGCGATCTACACGGCGATCCAGGCATGGAACGGCTTCCTCTTCCCGCTGATCCTGACCCAGTCGGAGGAGAACCGGGTCCTGACCCTTGGCCTGTTCAACTTCATGACCCAGTTCGGAGTGAACATCCCCGCCACCTTGGCAGCGATCGTCCTCTCCGTGGTGCCCATCTTCGCCGTCTACCTCGTGGCACGGCGGGCGCTGATCAACGGCCTGATGGGAGTGGGCGGCAAGTAGCTCTCCCACGCCGCCCCGTACCACCGCATTCACGAGAGGAACCGCTGCCGCCATGGCAACCCAACCCGTCCCGCACGTCCGCAGGGCCGACCCCGATCCCGCGGTCGACGGCCCCTGGCGCGACCCTTCGCTCACCCCCGAGGAGCGAGTGGCCGACCTCGTGCCCCGGATGACCCTGGAGGAGAAGGCCGCCCAGCTGTACGGAGTCTGGGTGGGCGCCGACGCCGACGGCGACGGAGTCGCGCCGCACCAGAACGACATGGACCCCGTCGACTGGGAGGACGTCACCGCCCACGGACTCGGCCAGCTGACCCGGCCGTTCGGCACCGCACCGGTCGACCCCGGCGTCGGCGCGGTCGCACTGGCCCGCGCACAGCGCCGGATCACCGAGTCCGGCAGGTTCGCCATCCCCGCCCTCGCCCACGAGGAGTGCCTGGCGGGCTTCACCGCGTGGGGCGCCACCGCCTACCCCGTGCCGCTGTCGTGGGGCGCCTCCTGGGACCCGGAGCTGGTGACCGAGATGGCCGGCCGGATCGGCCGCGACATGCGGTCGGTCGGAATCCACCAGGGCCTCGCTCCCGTCCTCGACGTGGTGCGCGATCTGCGCTGGGGGCGCGTCGAGGAGACCATCGGCGAGGACCCTTACCTCGTCGCCACCATCGGCACCGCCTATGTCCGCGGCCTGGAGTCCGCCGGAATCGTCGCCACCCTCAAACACTTCGCCGGATACGCCGCGTCGGCGGGCGCCCGCAACCACGCGCCGGTCCGGGCCGGGGCACGCGAGATGGCCGACATCGTCCTCCCGCCCTTCGAGATGGCGCTGCGCGAAGGCGGCGCCCGCTCGGTGATGCACTCCTACGCGGAGATCGACGGACTGCCCGCGGCCGCCGACCCGGCCCTGCTCACCGGACTCCTCCGGGACACCTGGGGCTTCACCGGCACCGTCGTCGCCGACTACTTCGGTATCGGCTTCCTGGAGACCCTGCACAAGATCGCCGCCGACCGCGCCGATGCGGCCCGCCTCGCACTGGGCGCCGGGGTCGACGTGGAGCTGCCGACCGTCCGCAGCTACGGCGAGGTGCTCGTGACCGCCGTACGGGACGGCGCCGTGGCCGAGGAACTGGTCGACCGGGCGCTGCGCCGGGTACTGCTCCAGAAGTGCGAGCTCGGACTGCTCGACCCGGACTGGACCCCGCTGCCCGCCGTGCTCCTCGGCACCGACCCCGAACAGGTCCGCGCGACGGTGGACCTCGACCCGCCGGAGAACCGGGCCCTGGCCCGGAAGCTGGCGGAAGAGGCGTGTGTCCTGCTCGCCAACCCCGCCGGCGCGCTGCCGCTGCGCGGCGACGGCCGGATCGCGGTCGTCGGCCCGCGCGCCGACGACGCGCTCGCCATGCTCGGCTGCTACTCCTTCCCCAGCCACGTCGGCGTCTCGCACCCCGAGGTGCCGATGGGGATCGACATCCCGACCGTGCTCCAGTCGCTGCGCGCGGAGTTCCCCGCGGCGCAGCTGTCCTCGGCGCGGGGCTGCGACGTGGACGGTACGGACACCACGGGCATCGCCGCCGCCGCGGAGCTCGCCCGGGACGCAGACGTCTGCATCGCGGTGCTCGGCGACCGGGCCGGACTCTTCGGTCGCGGCACGTCCGGCGAGGGCTGCGACGCCGCCGACCTGTCCCTGCCCGGCGTCCAGGGCGAACTGCTGGACGCGCTGCTGGCGACCGGAACCCCGGTGGCCCTGGTCCTGCTGACGGGACGTCCGTACGCGCTGGGCCGCTGGGCGAGCCGGACGGCCGCGACCGTCCAGGCGTTCTTCCCCGGCGAGGAGGGCGGTCCGGCGCTGGCCGGTGTGCTGTCCGGCCGGGTCAACCCCTCCGGGCGGCTGCCCGTCGGCATCCCGCACGGCCCGGGCGGTCAGCCGTGGACGTACCTCCAGCCGCCACTCGGCCTGGCGAACGAGGTCAGCAACCTGGACCCGACACCGCTGCACCCCTTCGGGCACGGCCTGTCGTACACCACCTTCGACTGGGAGCCCGGCGAGCCCGCACCGGGCGAGATCCGCACCGACGGATCCGCCGACATCGAGGTCACCGTACGCAACACCGGAGACCGCGAAGGGGCAGAGGTCGTGCAGCTCTACGTCCACGACCCGGTCGCCCAGACCACCCGCCCGCAGGCCCGGCTGATCGGCTACACCCGGGTGGAACTCGCGGCCGGACAAGCCCGGAAGGTCACCTTCCGGTTCCATGCCGATCTGGTCTCCTTCACCGGCATCGGTGGCAGGCGGATCGTCGAACCCGGCGACCTGGAACTGCGGCTCGCCGCATCGAGTGCCGTTCGCGACATCCGGCAGACGGTACGGCTGCGGCTCACCGGCCCCGAGCGCACGGTCGATCACCGGCGTCGGCTGGTCTGCGAAACCACCGTCGAGTAGGCGGCGCAGTTCCCGGCCGCGACCGGGAACTGACCTGGCGCCCTCTTCCCCGTTCCGAGAACCTCCCCGCACAGGAGCCCCGCCTTCCCGCCGGCTGTGCGGGGAGCTTCTCGAAACTTTCGAAATCTCCCCGTCGCGCCTTCATCGACCCTGGTAGGGACCGGCCGACGTCAATGTCACCGGTACGGTGCACCGGATCGGTCGAACCGGCGTCCACGTGTTCAAATTCTGGATGGTCGACCCGACGGTGGTGCTGTGGAACCCGGTGGTCGACACCGGCGGCCTCTGGCCCAGCTACCTGGGCCCGCCGGGAGCCTCCGGCCGAACCGGGCCGAAGGGTGTACGGGCAAGGGGAGAACAGAACGATGACGCATGGGATCGAGGACCACGACGGACACGCCGCGTCCCTGGAGGTGACCTCCGTCGGGGCGGGGGTCCGGATCCGGGGCGTGGCGCCGTCGGGTGAGATCGCTGTGATCTGCACCCCGACCCGCGCCCGGGAGCTGGCGGCGGCTCTCGCCCGCGCGGCGGACGAGGCCGAGAGCGCGCAGTCGGCGCAGCCCGTCACCGTGAAGGCGGGCGAGCTGCGCCGCGGGGACGTACGGGACGGCGACCGGGTCATGACGGTGGAGAGCGTCAGGGTCGACGGCGCCACCGCCCGGGTCACCTGGAAGTCGGGCGCCGGACGCAGCTGGACCCAGGAGTACGACGCGGAGGCCGCGATCACGCTCGCACGGCGCGGGTGGACCGGGAACGGCGGCTCGCTTGTACGAGGAACGTCGTAATTTGACGGGTGTCGTAGTACGAAGAGTATCGTACTAGCGATTCTTCCGTACCCGTCGAAACGGAGTCCGACGTGAGTGCCCTCTTCGAGCCCTACACCCTGCGGTCGCTCGTCATTCCCAACCGGGTGTGGATGGCGCCCATGTGCCAGTACAGCGCCGAACCGGTCGGGCCGAACGCGGGTGTCCCGGGCGACTGGCACTTCGCCCACCTCGCGGCGCGCGCCATCGGCGGAACCGGGCTCATCCTCACCGAGGCGACGGCCGTCAGCCCCGAGGGCCGGATCAGCCCGGCGGACCTCGGCATCTGGAACGACACCCAGGCCGCCGCCTTCCGGCGGATCACGGACTTCGTCAAGGCGCAGGGATCGGTTCCCGGCATCCAACTCGCCCACGCCGGACGCAAGGCGTCGACTGCGGCCCCCTGGCTGGGCGGCGGCCCCGTCGGTCCGGACGCGCACGGCTGGACGCCCGTCGCCCCCAGCCCGCTGCCGTTCGACGACGATCACCCCGTGCCGCACGAGCTGACGGTGGACGAGATCCAGGGCATCGTCGGCAGGTTCCGGGAGGCGGCCCGCCGCGCCCTCGACGCGGGTTTCGAGGTCGCCGAGGTGCACGGAGCCCACGGATACCTCATCGGCCAATTCCTCTCCCCGCACAGCAACCGGCGGGCGGACGAGTACGGCGGCAGCTTCGAGAACCGCGTCCGCTTCGCGCTGCAGGTCGTCGACGCCGTGCGGGAGGTCTGGCCGGACGAACTGCCCGTCCTCTTCCGGATCTCCGCCACGGACTGGCTCACGGAGAACGACGAGGACGAGCGCGAGGGCTGGACCGTCGACGAGACCGTGCGGCTGGCCAAGGAGCTGCGGGCCCACGGTGTCGACCTGCTGGACGTCTCCAGCGGCGGGAACGCCCCGCGCGCCCGCATCGAGACCGGGCCGGGCTACCAGGTTCCCTTCGCCGAGCGGGTCAGGGCGGAGGCCGCGCTACCCGTGGCCGCCGTCGGCCTGATCACTGAACCGCAGCAGGCCGAGAAGATCATCACCGAGGGCCGGGCGGACGCCGTCCTCCTCGGCCGCGAGCTGCTGCGGAGCCCGTCGTGGGCCCAGTACGCGGCCCGCGAACTGGGCGGCGATGTCCGTACGCCGGAGCAGTACCTCCGCGCGGTCTGACGCACGGTCCGACCATGCGGTCCTCGCCGGGACGCGCCCCGCACCGAGCCGCGCCCCGGCGAAGTCGCCCGCAGCCGCGCCGAGTTCGGGTCTCCCCACCTCACCCCGAACCCGGTCCCAGCCCGGATGCCGCGACCGCCGGACGGGAATGCCGGAATACGCGGTGATGTTGGTACGGCATGACCTTTTCTGTGGACGTGACCGTCCGGGGCTACGAGCTCGACACGCAGGGGCACCTGAACCAGGCCGTCTACCTGCAGTACGCAGAGCACGCGCGCTGGGAACTGCTGCGCGCGGCCGGCCTGCCGCAGGAGAAGCTGCTGGCCAGTGGCGTCGGGCCGGTGGCCCTTGAGACGACGGTGAAGTTCCTGCGGGAACTGCGCGGCGGCGATCGGGTTCGGGTGACCTGTCGGTTCGTATACGGCAAGGGGAAGACGTTCGAGGTCGCGCAGCAGATCCTCAAGGAGGACGGCACGGTCGCGGCGCAGGTCACGGGTGTGGCGGGACTGCTCGACCTGACGGCCCGCAAACTGATCGCCGACCCGGCGGGACACCTCGCCTCACTCGCCGGGAACCCGGACCTGCTGAGCGGCTGACCGGCTGCTCACCCCGGCACACGGCGGATCCCGAACTACGATGGGTCTCGTATTATGGGATGCCGGACCGGACCAGGAAGCGGAGCCATCATGACCCCAGCCAGCGCCCCCGCCACAAGCGCCGCTGCGGTCGGTGGCCGCGCGCTCGACCACCCCACGCGCGACGAGATCCGCATCGAGGGAGTGCTCCACGCGCTCTCCGATCCGATGCGGCTGCGTGTGGTCCGCGAGCTGGCAGCCTCCGAATCCGAGCTCAGCTGTTCCTGCTTCGACCTGCCGGTGTCCAAGTCGACGTCCACACACCATTTCCGGGTGCTGCGCGAGAGCGGCATCGTCGAGCAGATCTACCGCGGTACGGCCAAGATGAACGGGCTGCGCCGCGATGATCTGGAAGCGCTGTTCCCGGGCCTGCTCGACAGCGTCCTCGACGCCGCGAACCGGCAGGCGCGGCGCGACGGCTAGTGCCTGTCCGGCGGATCAGGTCGGACAGGGCGCGGCGTCCGGTGCGGGTGCATCGCAAGGCGCCGGAGCGTCCTGAGGTGGGGTCTCCCCTGCTCGAACGGAGTTGAGAGCTTGGCGAAGGAGCTGTTCGGGCGTTTCGGCAACGCCGCGAGGTGCCGTGCCAGGTGTCGCGACCCAGGCCATGATCCGCCGGACAGGCACTGGGGCCGGTAGCTTCACGATCCGCCCGGGGCGCCACCCTGCGCGGCGCTCAGCAGTCCCGCCCAGTCCGGGATCTTCACCGGTCCCCGGCCCAGCGACCTGCCCAGCGCCGCCTCAGCCCGCTCGATGGACAGCCAGCCCTCCCATTCCACCGGACGCAGCCCCCACGCCCGCAGCGCGGCCACGGGGTCGGGCGCCGACGGGCGCGCGGCGAGCAGCGGGGCGTCGTCGAGCAATGACCCCACCGTCTCCTTCGCGCACGACCGGTTCGAACCGATCACCCCGGTGGGCCCGCGCTTGATCCACCCGGCGACGTACTCCCCGGGCGACGGCACCCCGTCCCGCAGCACCCGCCCCGCCAGATGCGGCACCGTTCCGCGCACCATGTCGAACGGCAGGCCGGACGGCGGCATCCCGCGGTAGCCGACGGCCCGCAGCACGAGCTGGGCGCGAATGTCCTCGTACGTACCGGAGTCGCGTACGCCTCCGCTGCCGTCCGGCACGGTACGGGCGAACCGCACCCCGGCCACCCGGCCGTCCCGCTCCAGCAGCTCGACGGGACGCAGAAAGAACCGCAGCCGGATCGTGCGCACGGGACTTCCTTCCGTGGCTCCCGCCGCGCCGACACCCGAGGCCCCCGCCGCGGCCCAACCGCGCAGGACCTCGACATTGCGCCGCGCCGCCGCGGTCAAGGGCGGCGCGTTCGGCGGTGCGGAACGGGCCGAGGGGGGAGACGGATCGACGTACGCCGGGTCGAGAGCCAGCTCCGCCTCGTCCACTACCACCCGTGCCTGCGGCAGCGCGCCCAGCTCCCGCAGCTCCTTGGTGGTGAACCTGGCCTGCGAGGGGCCGCGCCTGCCCGCCATGTGGACCTCGTGAACCCGGCTCCCGGCCAGTATCCCGAGCGCGGCGTGCGGTACGTCGGTGGGGTGCAGCTCCGGCGCGCTCCGCGCGAGGATCCGTGTCACGTCCACCGCCACATTGCCGGCCCCGATCACCACGACCGAACGGGCCCGCAGCGCAAAGCTGTTGGCGGCGGCGTCCGGGTGCGCGCTGTACCAGGAGACGAACTCGGTCGCGGAGAAACTGCCGGGCAGGTCCTCGCCGGGGATCGCGAGGCCGCGGTCGGTCGCCGCCCCGACGCAGTAGACCACCGCCTGGTAGAGCTCGCCGAGCCGTTCGGGCGGGATCCCGTCGCCGCCCACCTCGACATTGCCGAGAAAGGTGATCCGCTCGTGCTCCAGGACGGCCCGCAGACCGTTCTGCAACGACTTGATCTTCTCGTGGTCGGGGGCGACGCCATAGCGCACCAGGCCGTACGGGCAGGGGAGCCGGTCCAGCACATGGACCCGGACACCGGGCACCTGGTCCTGCCCGACCAGGGCCTGGGCGGTGTAGACCCCGCTGGGACCGGAGCCGACGACGGCGACACGGAGCACGGCGCACCTCTTCCCACAGGCTCAGTCCAGCATGACACCGGCGGCCGGTGCGGGGGAGAGGCGCGCCCGGGACGCGCTCAGGACGACATCGCGCGCATTCGGTCGATCTCCGCCGTCTGCTGGGCGACGACGTCCCCGGCCATCTCCTCGACCTGCACGTCGTTGCCCTGCGAGAGCACGTCGGTCGCCATAGTGATCGCCCCCTGGTGGTGGGTGGTCATCAACTTCAGGAAGAGCTTGTCGAAGGCCGCGCCGTCCGCCGCCCGCAACTGCTCCAGCTGCGCCTGGGTCGCCATTCCCGGCATCGCCGAGTGATCGTGGCCGGTGGTGCGCTTCTCTCCGCCGTTGTGCGTGAGCCATCCTTCCATCGCGCCGATCTCAGGCTTCTGGCCCGCGGTGATGCGTTCGGCGAGGCGCTTGACCGCGGCGGAGTCGGAGCGGGCGGCGACGAGGCCGGTCAACTCCAGTGCCTGGGCGTGGTGTTGGATCATCATCTGCACGTACCGGAAGTCGGCCGAATTAGGGGCATTGTTTCCGGCGGCCTTCACGGCCTCCTCCGCGGACAGGGTCCGTGCGGGCTCTCCCGGTTTGCCGGGCGCAACCACCGAAGGCCCGCCGCCCGACTGCGCGTTCGTGCCAGTGTCACCACTTCCCGCATCGCACGCGCCCAGTGCGAAAGCGGCGGCCACTACGGCCACGACGAGCACGGATCTGCGTACACACATGGTCTGACGGCGAATCAGCAAGTGGACCTCCATTGCCATATGGGGCGGTTGTCAACCGTCTTAACACGCTTCCGCACGACAGTGATCAGAAACTTTCATTACGTCTCTGTTGCCATCTGTTGGGACAGCCGTGGGAAGGACGATACTGCCGGGGTCCGTGAACCGTTCAACTACGTTCGGATACATGGGAGGACGCAGTGATTTCGTTGCACACGAGCCCGGTGCGGCGCAGACGCCTGGGCGTGGCGGCAGCAGCCGCCGGCCTGCTGGCCACTCTGCTGATGGCCGGTCCCGCAGCCGCGACGCCCGAACCGGATGACGCGAGCGCCGCCCGTACCGATGTCTCCGCCGCCCAGGAAGCCGCAGCCGCGGCCGCCATCACGAGCGGCGAAATACCCGGCGTGGACGAGATCGTCCACAGTGGCAACATCACCCATCTGGCCAACGTCCCGAAGGACGCGCTCAAGGGGCTGAACACGGACCTGGCCTTCCAGGGGACGTACGCCTACGCCGGAAACTACGACGGCTTCCGGATCTTCGACATCAGAGATCCGAAGGCCCCGAAGACGGTCGCGCAGGTCCTCTGCCCCGGCTCGCAGAACGACATCTCGGTCTCGGGGAACCTCCTCTTCCTGTCCACCGACTCCTCGCGCAGCGACAACTCCTGCACCAGCACCACCCAGCCCGCCACGGAGAAGTCCTCCTGGGAGGGCATGAAGGTCTTCGACATCAGTGACAAGCGCAACCCGAAGTACGTCGCCGCAGTCGAGACCGCCTGCGGATCGCACACGCACACGCTGGTCCCCGACGGCAAGAACGTCTACGTGTACGTCTCCTCGTACTCGCCGAGCGAAGCCTTCCCCGACTGCCAGCCGCCGCACGACGGGATCTCCATCATCAAGGTGCCGCGCAACGCACCCGAGAAGGCCGCGGTCGTGAACTTCCCGGTGCTCTTCCCGGACGGCGGTAATCCGGGCGCTCCGACCAATCCGGGTGTCTCCAAGACCACCGGCTGCCACGACATCACCGTGCTGCCCTCGAAGGACCTGGCGGCCGGTGCCTGCATGGGTGACGGCCTGCTGTTCTCCATCAAGGACCCGGAGAACCCGAAGATCATCGACCGGGTGCAGGACAATGTGAACTTCGCGTTCTGGCACTCCGCGACCTTCAACCAGAAGGCGGACAAGGTCGTCTTCACCGATGAGCTCGGCGGTGGTGGCGCGGCCACCTGCAACGAGGAGATCGGCCCGAAGCGCGGCGCCGACGGCATCTACGACATCGTCGGCAAGGGAGACCACCGCAGGCTGGTCTTCCGCAGCTACTTCAAGATCGACCGCCCGCAGGCCGACACCGAGGTCTGCGTCGCACACAACGGTTCGATCATCCCGGTCAAGGGCCGCGACGTGATGGTCCAGGCCTGGTACCAGGGCGGGGTCTCGGTGTGGGACTTCACCGACTCCTCGAAGCCGAAGGAGATCGGCTACTTCGAGCGCGGCCCCGTCAGCACGGATGCGGTCACCACGGCCGGCTCCTGGTCGGCGTACTACTACAACGGCTACATCTACTCCAACGACATCGCCAAGGGCTTCGACGTCCTGAAGCTCGACGACCGGCGGACCGACCCGGCGAAGCGGGTGCGGCTGAACGAGCTCAATGTCCAGACGCAGCCGGACTACTTCGACCGCTGATCCCGCCCGGTCAACCGCTCGACCCGCACCGTCCTGCTCCACCGCGCGCTGCATGTGTCCCGCCGGGCCGGTCCCACGGTCCGGCGGGACGCGCCGCAGCCGACGGCGCAGGGGTACGGCATCCGGCACCCGGGTCAGGCGGCGGACCTTGCGTTCCCGCCGGTCGCTTCCGCCCATTCCACGAGCAACCGCTGGTACTGCTCCTCGTCCTCCGGGGACAGGCAGCCGCCTGAGCGCTCCCACAGGTCACGGATCTCTTTGTTCACCACGGCGGCGGTACGCATGGAATCGGAGGAGCCGGGTCGACGGGGCATACATACAGGCTAAGGCCACGATGTGATAATCCGACCCATTGCGCGTCAGGGACATCTCTCACATGTCTCTCAGGCAACGCCCGGCACCAGTCCGAGCGTCCGCAGCCCGTCGGGCCGCTGCTCCACCGGTAGATGGTGGACAAAGCGTACGTCGCAGCCCAGCGCCGCCGCTCCGCCGTCCGCGTGCCGGTCGTCGCCGACCATCACCACATTCGCCGGATCCTGTCCGAGAAGTGTGCAGGCTCTGTGGAAGAGGCGTGTGTCCGGCTTCTGGATGCCGTGCTCGTACGACAGGACGTAGGCGTCGATGAGGGCGTCCAGACCGTGCGCACGGAAGACCGGCCGCAGGTCCCAGCCGATGTTGCTGACGACGCCGATGCGGATGCCGCTGTCGCGCAGTGCGCCGAGCACCTCCGCCGCGTCCGGGTACGGCAGCCAGGCGGCGGGTGACCTGTGCCGCTCGTACAGCGCGTCGTACAGCCCCGGATCCGGCAGGGACACCTGCCGGGCCAGCCCGGTGTACGCCTCCCGGTGGAGGTCCATGCTCTCGTCTCGGGTGGCCCACACATCGGCGAGCCGGTCGGGAACGTGCCGGGGAAGCGGACCGCCCGGCAACGCACCGGCAGCCTCCAGCCCTCGCGCGTACCGCTCGAAGTCGGCCTCGCTCACCGCCACCTCCCGCTCGGCGAGGACCGCGCGCAACCAGGATTGGACCGATTCGATACGGAAGAGAGTCCCGGAGAAGTCGAAGAGCACACCCTTGATCTGCATGGACGCGATCCTCCCCGGTTCAGGAGATCCGCGGCAAGGCCGGTCCGCCGCGCTCCTCGTACCGGGCGAAACCGGCGATGGAGAACCCGACCAGAGCCGCTCCCAGCAGCCAGCCGCCCAGTACGTCGCTCGGCCAGTGCACCCCCAGGTAGAGCCGGGTGACGCCCACTCCGATCACCGAGACCCAGGCCACCACCAGCGCCGCCCGCCACACCCGGGGTCCTGTGCCGTGCCTGCGCAGCAGCCAGAGAAGCAGACCGCAGCTCACCATCGCCGTCATGGCGTGACCCGAGGGGAACGCCGCGTAGTGAGCGGAATCCACCGGGTCCGGCCACCGGGGCCGCTCCCGGCCGACCGCGGCCTTCAGCCCCTGCTGCAGGAGAGCCGACAGCACGCTCGTCGCGGCGATCCACACCGCGAGCGCCTGCCCCCCGCGCCACCACAGCACCACCACGGCCACCGTGATCAGGGCGCGCATCGTCCACGGATCCCATACCCAGTCGGTCAGGACCCGGTTGGCGTGGACGAGGCCGGGTTCGGTGACCGCCCTTCGGTGCAGGGCGTCCGCGACCGTACGGTCCAGCGTCATCAACGGCGACCAGCGTCCGGCGACCAGGATCAGCAGGACCAGGGCGAGAGCGGTGCAGAACACGGCCGTGCCGAACGGGCTCACGCGGAATCGTGTGTGGGCCGGCGGGACCGGCGACGGGGATGACATGGGGCGATCTTCGCGGAAGTTCCGCGTCCCCGGCTATCCCAGCGCTGTGAGTCCTGGAAGGAAGGCCACCAGAAGAGGAACCACCGGCACCAGGGCGGCCGCTGCCGTCAGCCGGAGCCGACGGCCGGCCGTGAGCCGCTCCACCGGGGTCAGCAGTCGGTTCACCCGCAGCGGGAGTTCCGCGCCCGGCGTCGGGCAGGGGCCGAACACGCCCCGGTCCTCGTTGAGTTCCACCAGGGCCAGGGCGATCGTCAGCCGCCCGAAACGCCTCGACGCCACATCGTCCGCGGCCAGTTCGACCAGCCGGTGCATCTCGTCGCGGAAGGCCGCGAACACCGGCACCTGGGGAAACCCGGTCGCGAGCGCGCCGGAACAGTGCAGCAGCCAGTCGTGCCGGGCCTTCGCATGGCCCTGCTCATGAGCGAGCACCGCATCCAGCTGACGGCCTTTCAGGCGGCCCAGCGCCGCGGTGGTGATGACCAGTTGAGGCGCCGCACCCGGCAGCCACCAGGCGTCCGGGCGCTCTCCCTCCAGCACGACGAGCCGGCCACTGCCGGGCTCCTCCCCGGGCATCAGCGGGGAACGCACCAGCAATTCGGCCCGGCGCCGCCTGCGACGCACCCGGGCGCGACGGATCTCCCGGGTCAGCATCGCCGCCGTCCACACCCCGCCGAGCGCCAGCAGCACGGCCATGGCGGCGGACCACCGCCCGTGTCCGCCCAGCGCATACGCCTCCACCACGGCACGTGGCGCCGGCGCGAACACATGCCCGCGCACCGCTTGCCAGGCCGCGGCCGCGCTGAACGTCATGGAGAGCGCGAAACAGAGCAGCACCCCGGCCACCACGCACTGCCACACCCACAGCGCGACAACGGGCTCACGCTCCGGCCATTGGGCCCGCGCCATCAGACGCGGGGTCACGACGGCGGCCAGTGCACCGAGCAACAGCAGCGCGAGGGAGACCAACATGGCGTCAGCCTATGAGCGCCGTGGTACCCACGGGTATGGCTCTGCACGGCAAGTGATGTACGCCACGGTTCGGCCCACTCGCTCTCTCGGAGATCCGGCAGATCTCTCAGAGAGCGAGCAGCATCGCGAACATGGCTATTCCCATGGTCAGCCGACAGGCGAGAGCCAACTCGGGTCGACCGGCCCAGCCGCCACCGCCCGGCCCGCTACCGCCCGCCATGGTGGCCACCGGTATCAACCGGGTCCCCGACCTCAGTACATACGCCGCGTAGTAGGCCAGCAGCAGTCCGGTCAGCAGGGGTACACCCCCGGCCGTCGCCGCGACGCCGTGGCCCGCGTGCCCGCCATGAGCTCCTCCGCCGCCCGGTGCCATCGCCACCGCCATGTACACCATTGCCGACGACCCGACCAGATGGTGCAGATGGTGCGCGCTGTGCCGGGCGAACCACAGCGCGCGCAACGAGGCCAGGCCGAACAGCACCGCGTACACCGCCCACCCCCACACCGGTGGTGTCACGACAGCAGCCGGCACCGCCATGGCGGCCATGCCGAAGCCCATCAGCGCCTCGGCCCGCGCCGCCCTGCGTTCCTCCCCGGTCTCGCCGCGCGTGCGCAGCAGGCAGTACGCACCCGTCACCCCGCACAACGCCATCAGCAGCCAGCCGGACACCGCCGGTCCGTGCACAGCGCACCTCCCCCTGGACGTACGACTTGGGTCCCTCTTGGTCGATGCCCGGGCCGGGACCGTCATACGCGGCGCACTGAGGTACAAGGGAGCGCGCGGAGGGGGTGTTCCCGGCCGCGCGCTGTGCCGGCACGGCCCGGTCGGCCGAGGGCGAGGGACTTGAAGGCGCGTACCTGATCGGTGATGGCGCTCGGTGGGGAGCCGTTCCATGGACGAGGCGCCGAGGGAGCCGGCTAGCCTCGCGTTCGCGGACCACGACGGGGGCCTGGAGAAGGCTTTGCCCGTGCTCATCGACTGCGCGGAAAGAAGCCGCGCCGCGCGCTGAGAGAGGCCGCGTCCCGGGCTCGAGAGAAGCCGCGCCCCGCGTTGACGGCGCGAGCGGTGCCTCTAGGGGCGGTGGCGCAGCGGATGGTCCGCCGGCACTTCCACCATGACGATCCGGTGCCCGTCCGGATCGCGGATCCACATCTCGACGAGCCCCCACGGCTCACGCACCGGCGGCCTCAGCACCTCGACACCGCGGGCCGACACCTCCTCGTGCGCCATCCGGACGTCCGCGACCTGCATCCACAGTTCGAGTCCGGGCACCGGCGGGGTGGCAGCGCGCCCGGAGACCTCCAGGAAGCCACCGCCGAGGAAGTAGACGGTGCCCCGCTCGGGACCGGTGCCGAACTCCCGGTAGACGGGCAGCCCGAGCGACTCCCCGTAGAAGATCCGTGACCGCTCGGGATCGGCCGGACGCAACAGGATCCGGCTGCTCAGCACATGAACCATGCGCCCGACCATAGGCCCCGAGCATGCGGGATACGCTGCTCCGGCACGGCCACAACAGAGAAACGGAGAGCCACCGCCATGGACACAGCCCCTGCCCAGGACCCGGGACAGCTGACCTTCCGCGATGCGGCCGACGCCGATGTGCCCGAACTTGTGACGCTGATCGAGTCGGCGTACCGGGGGGACTCCAGCCGGGCCGGATGGACCACCGAGGCGGACATCCTGCAGGGGCAGCGGACCGACCCGGACGGCGTCCGCGAGGTCGTCGAAGCGTCCGGCAGCCGACTGCTCGTGGTGGAGCGCGACGGTGCGCTCGTCGCCTGCTGCCAGCTCGAACACCGGGGTGAAGCCGCCTACTTCGGGATGTTCGCGGTCCGTCCCGAGCTGCAGGGAGCCGGTCTCGGCAAGGTGATCATCGCGGAGGCCGAGCGCACCGTCCAGGAGAGCTGGGGGGTGAGCGAGATGCACATGACCGTGATATCGGTGCGCGAGGAGCTGATCGCCTGGTACGAGCGGCGCGGCTACCGCCGTACAGGAAAGCTCAGCCCGTTCCCGTACGGCGACGCGCGCTTCGGCATCCCGCAGCGCGACGATCTCGCGTTCGAGTTGCTCGTCAAGGACCTGGCCGGTCCGGTCGGACGACCGACCGGACCGGGTCGTTGATCGATCCGGCAGAGCCGGAGAACGGTCCCGCCGGTCGGGTGATCAAGCGGTGAAGCGGCCGGCGCGGCGGATGTCCGGGTAGTCGGTGGTCGCGCCGTCCAGCCGCAGGGCGCGTACCAGCCGCAGATGGTCCTGGGTGTTCACCACCCAGCCGATGACCTTCAGTCCTTCGGCGTGCGCCTGCTCGACCACCTCCAGGGTGAGGCGGCGGATGTTCAGCGCCAGCGTCGCCGCACCCACCGCCTTCGCCCGCTCCACCACATCGCTCCGCCAGCGGCTCGCGATGAGTACGGTCCGTACTCCCGGCACCAGTTGGGCGATCTCGGCTACCGCCTCGTCGTGGAACGACGACACCTCCACCCGGTCGACGAGACCGCGCCGCCGCATCACTTCGGCCAGGGCGCGGGCCGCCGCCACATCCTTGATCTCCGCCTGTACGGGGGACCGTACGGCGTCGAGCACCTCCTCGAAGACCGGCACCCGCTCACCCTGCCCGGCATCGAGCTCGCGCAGCTCGGACAAGGTCTTCTGGGCGATCGGACCGCTGCCGTCCGTCGTACGGTCGACATCGGCGTCGTGCATGACGGCCAGCGCGCCGTCCTTGCTCAGATGAAGGTCCAGCTCGATGGCGTCCATCCCGGCCCGTTCCGCATGGACGAACGACCGCAGGGTGTTCTCCGGCTCCACGCCCATCACTCCGCGATGACCGATGGTGAGAAAAGACAAGGCAACTCGCTTCCGTCGACGGTGTCCTGCCCGCGTGCGGCTCCTACCCACCCGGCGGCACGGCACTACGGCAGCCTAATGGCCCACCTCCCGCCGGCCGCCATCGAACCACGCCCTGTCGACGGAAGTGGTCGCGGAATGGATGCAGTGCAGGAAGAATCGCGGTGACGGCGGGGGGTCGGCAGGATAATTTCCTGAAGCCCACTTGTCCGAAGGAACCGCGCATGGATACGGTTGCTTGACGCGAGGTTCTCCCGTGGAGGAAGAGTTATGACGGAAATTCTTGAGCACGACGTTGCCGTAGGTGACATAACTACAGACCGGCGGGTGGTCGAGCACCCGGCCTGGCCCACGCTCAAGAATGCCGTGGAGGAGATCCGGCCCTGGCAGTCGAAGGACGGTTCCATCGACTTCGACGCCGAGGGCGCGCCGTCCGGGGAGGCTGCCCGGGCCACGCTGGACCGTGTGGTCGCCGCGATCGAGGAGCTCTCCCCGCTGCTCCCGCACGACGCGGCCTACCACCGTGCTCTGGTCGTGGACCTGCGTCGCTGGGCCGCGGACGGTTTCGGTGTGCCGGACTTCCTCGACTCGCTGCTCGCGTTCCAGCCGGCCAAGGGCCGCGCCGACGGGCTGCAGCACCTGGTCGTCTTCGCGATGTACACCCAGAACGGCAACCCGGACCGCAACCTCGAAGCGGTCGTCCTGCGGATGGTATGGCCGGACTGGCTGGCCGAGCTCGAAGCCACCCGCTACGACAACCCGCTGTTCTGCGGCATCACCTTCGAGGACTTCACCTCGGGCTACGACACCAACTCCGCGGTGCTCTTCCCGGAGACCGTCGCCATGCGCGAGGCCCCCGAGCGCTTCAGCTGGGGCGGAATCTTCTGCGATCGCGAGGCCGCCCGGTTCCGCCGGGTCACCGAGGCCGCGGTCGAGCTGCTCGGCGTCGAGCTGCCCGACGACATCCGTGAAATGGTCGGCGACCAGCAGCGCTGCGAGCAGGCCTTCGTGCTCTGGGACATGGTCCACGACCGGACGCACAGCCACGGTGACCTGCCGTTCGACCCCTTCATGATCAAGCAGCGCCAGCCGTTCTGGATGTATGGCCTGGAGGAGCTGCGCTGCGACCTCACCGCCTTCAAGGAGGCCGTGAAACTGGAGGCCGACGGCTTCCCGCAGGGCCGCGACGTGCAGTACGCCGTGCTGTTCGACCGGATGTTCCGCTTCCCCGTCACCGGCGAGCGTGTCCGCAACTACGACGGCCTCGGCGGTCAGCTTCTCTTCGCGTACCTCCACAAGCACGACGTGATCCGTTGGACGGACAACACGCTGAGGATCGACTGGAGCCGTGCGCCGCAGGTCACCAATCAGCTGTGCGCCGAGATCGAGAAGCTCTACCGGGACGGCATCGACCGCCCCAAGCTCGTCCACTGGTTCGCCGCGTACGACCTGGTCGCCACCTATCTCGCACCGCACCCGGGCTCCCGCTGGGCCAAGGGTCCGGACGCGCTGGATCTGTCCCAGCCGCCGCGTAAGCTCGTCGACGATGTGCTTCCGGACGAGTTTCCCCTGAGCATGTTCTATGAGGCGCTCTCCAAGAAGCTGAAGAACGTGATCGCCTCGACCAAGGGGATCACCGCCGCGGATGCCGAGCAGGCAGCCGCGTGAGCGCCGGGCTTAAGGAGGCGGTGGCCATGAACGGAAACGGCAAGGGCAACGGGAGCGGTGCTCTCGAAGGTGCCGTGGTCGCGGTCGCCGGAGCCGCGGGCCCGGCCGGGCGGGCCACGCTGCTGAGGCTCGCCGAGGCCGGTGCGACCGTCGTCGCCTCCGACGCGGACGCCACCCGCCTGGCCGAGGCGGTCGACGCGGCGCGTTACGCCCACGGCGGAGCGACCGTCACCGGAGACACCGTCGACCTGCTGGATCTCGCCGCCACTCGCGAATGGGCGGACAAGACCGAGAAGGAATTCGGCCGGATCGACGGCTTGGTCCACCTCGTCGGCGGCTGGCGCGGCAGTGCCGGCTTCGCCGAGACCGACCTCGCCGACTGGAACCTGCTCGAGAAGCTGCTGATCCGTACGGTCCAGCACACCTCGCTGGCCTTCCAGGAGGGGCTGCAGCGCAGCGACCGGGGTCGCTATGTGCTGATCAGCGCGGCCGGGGCAAGCAAGCCCACCGCGGGAAACGCGGCCTACTCCGCGTCCAAGGCCGCCGCCGAGGCCTGGACCCTCGCCCTCGCGGACGCCTTCCGCAAGGCGGGGGGCGACGAAGGGCCGAAGACCGCGGCTGCGATCCTGATCGTCAAGGCACTGGTGCACGACGCGATGCGCGCCGAGCGCCCGAATGCGAAATTCGCGGGCTTCACCGACGTCAAGGACCTGGCCGAGGCCATCGTCGGCGTCTGGGACCGGCCCGCCCCGGAAGTGAACGGAAAGCGCCTGTGGCTGACCCCACAACCGTAAGGACCGACGCGCGACGCCACCACGACCCGCAGGTACGCGGCTTCGCCAGTGACAACTACGCGGGCACGCACCCGGAGATTCTCGCGGCCATCGCCCTGGCCAACGGCGGTCACCAGATCGCCTACGGCGAGGACGACTACACCGAGCACCTCCAGCGGGTCATGCACAGTCACTTCGGCCCCACCGCCGAAGCCTTTCCGGTCTTCAACGGAACCGGCGCCAACGTCGTCTCCCTCCAGGCGATGACCGACCGCTGGGGCGCGGTGATCTGCGCCGAGTCCGCCCACATCAACGTCGACGAGGGCGGCGCCCCGGAGAGGGTGGGCGGCCTCAAGCTGCTCACCGTGCCGACCCCGGACGGCAAGCTCACTCCCGAGCTCATAGACCGGCAGGCGTACGGCTGGGACGACGAGCACCGGGCCATGCCGCAGGTCGTCTCGATCACCCAGAACACCGAGCTGGGCACGGTCTACACACCCGACGAGATCCGCGCCATCTGTGACCATGCCCACGGTCACGGCATGAAGGTCCACCTGGACGGGGCCCGGATAGCCAACGCCGCGGCGTCGCTGGACGTACCGATGCGTACGTTCACCAACACCGTCGGCGTCGACGTCCTCTCCTTCGGCGGCACGAAGAACGGGGCGATCTTCGGCGAGGCCGTGGTCGTCCTGAACCCGGACGCCGTCCGGGCCATGAAGCACCTGCGTAAGCTGTCGATGCAGCTCGCCTCCAAGATGCGCTTCGTCTCCGTGCAGTTGGAGGCGCTGCTCGCCGGCGACCTCTGGCTGCGCAACGCCCGGCACGCCAACACCATGGCCCAGCGGCTCGCGGAGGGTGTGCGCGCGGTGGACGGTGTGGAGATCCTCCACCCGGTCCAGGCCAATGCCGTCTTCGCCCGGCTGCCGCACGACGTGAGCGAGCGGCTGCAGAAGCGCTTCCGCTTCTACTTCTGGGACGAGGCCGCCGGTGATGTGCGCTGGATGTGCTCCTTCGACACGATGGAGCATGATGTCGATGCATTCGTCCTGGCGCTGAAGGAAGAAATGGCGAAGTAGGCAGGCCGGAAGAGAGTCGAATAGGTATGCGGTCGACTGGATAGTCATTGACATCCGGTCGGTCGCATACCTACGCTCAACGGCCATGGAGCTGATCCAGCAGATTCCGCAACTTTCTGCCTATCTCGCCGCGGACGATGCCATCGACCACGAGCATCCGCTGGTACGGGAGACGGTCGCCGGTCTCCGCAACGACACCACCGACGCATACACATACGCGGCCGCCGCCTACGCCTTCGTGCGGGACACCATTGCGCACTCCGCCGATTCGGGCGACATGCGGGTCTCCTGGCGCGCCTCCGACGTCCTCGCGACGCGCAACGGAATCTGCCACGCCAAAGCCCATGCTCTGGCCGCCCTTCTCCGCGCGGCGGGTATCCCGACCGCGCTCTGCTATCAGGCGCTCGGTGAGGAGGACGGGGATCCGGGTCCCGTACACGGACTGATCGCGGTACGGCTGCCCGGCCGTGATCGCTGGGACCGCCAGGACCCCCGGGGCAACAAGCCGGGCGTCGACGCCCAATTCTCGCTCGACGAGGAACGGTTGGCGTGGCCCGTCCGGCCGGAGTTCGGTGAAGTGGACTATCCGGTACTTCATGCCGCACCGCATCCGGCGGTGCTGCGTGGACTCAAGTCCGCCGAGGACCGCCGGCAGTTGTGGCGCACTCTGCCCACAGAGCTCTGAGATCCCGTCCCGAGGCAAGGCGGCCGATGCCTCTGACGTTCACCGTCGCCGACGACGTACGCACCCTCGCCCCCGGCTTCACCCACCTCGCCGTCGAAGCGCGTGGCCTGCTCAACGTGCTGCCCAGCAACGACAAGAGTTCGGCCCTCCTGGACGAACTGACCCGCTGTCTGTCCGAGCGGCTCGACGGTCGGGCCCCCGCACGAGGACCCCCACCTCGCCGCCTGGCGCGACGCCTGCACCGCCTCCGGCGCCAAGCCCTCGTGCACCCGCAACTCCGCCGAAGCCCTGGCCCGGCGCGCGCTCACCGACGCCGGGCTGCCGCGCATCAATCTCCTGGCCGACCTCTGCAACGCCATCGGCGTCGCCCACCTGATCCCGGTCGGTGGCGAGGACACCGACCGGATCAACGGCGAGACGCTGCTCGTACGTTCCACCGGCCAGGAGCCCTTCTCCACCGTCGCGGGCGGCGAGGAGACCGTGGAGCACCCCGAGCCCGGCGAAGTCGTCTGCTGCGACGACGAGGGCGTCACCTGCCGGCGCTGGAACTGGCGAGAGGGGTGCGCACCCGGCTCACCGAGGAGTCCGTGAACGCCTTGTTCCTGCTGGAGCGCCTCGCGCCCATGACGATCGGCGAACTCGAAGCCGCGGGCGCCGAAATCGCCGAGCGGCCGGCGAAGCTCCGCCCGGAAGCGTGGATCACCGTCGGTACCCCGGAGTGACGTTCAGCCCGAGTGAGGTTTCGCCGGAGTGACGTCTCGGCCGGGGCCGTGAGCCGGCCGCGTCAGCTCCTCTCGCGTACCTCGGCCGGCGTCGGAGCGGTACCGCCGAGGTGCGCGGGCACCCACCAGGTGTCGCTCGCGTCCTTCGGGCGCACGGGATAGGCGCGCTGAGCCGCTTCCAGGAGCTCCTGGACCCGCTCCCGCAGCCGCCGGGTGATCGCGCCCGCGTACTGGTCGGTGGGCGCCTCCACCGGCTCGCCCACCCGGATCGTCACCGGAATGTGGTTGCGCTTGAAATTGCGCGGCCGGCCCTTGGTCCACAGCCGCTGAGTCCCCCACAGGGCCATGGGGATCAGGGGCACTCCGGCCTCCTGGGCCAGGCGGGCGGCGCCGGACTTGAAGCTCTTCAGCGTGAACGACTCCGAGATGGTGGCCTCGGGGAAGACGCCCACGATCTCGCCGGAGCGCAACGAGTCGAGCGCGTGCGCATACGCGTCCTCGCCCTGCTTGCGGTCGACGGGAATGTGCTTCATGCCGCGCATCAGCGGCCCGGACACCTTGTGCCGGAAGACCGATTCCTTCGCCATGAACCGGACGAGCCGCTTCTGCGGCAGCGCCGCGAGCCCGGTGAAGATGAAGTCCAGATAACTGATGTGGTTGCTCACCAGGACCGCGCCACCGGTCTTCGGGATGTGCTCGGAACCCTGAGTGTCGATCTTCAGGTCAAGCGCCTTGAAAAACGTACGAGCGGCGCCGATGACCGGTCGATAGACGAGTTCTGCCATCTCGGGAAGACCCTTCTTCAGCGCCTGGGGAGGATTCTCCCGGCGGAAGTTACGCAGCCGTAGGTTTGCGGCATTGGGCCGATCGTGCCCCATGCGCGACGCGGTGGCCAGTCTCGGAGGGCGCGGGGCGCGAGATTCTCGTCACGTGGAACCGCCGGGAATGTCTCGCCGCCCGGCGGTGCTGACCCCTTGCGAAGAGCTCTGGCAGGAGGCCGAAGATGGACGGGCGGACACGCCGGGGAACGCTGGGCGCGGCCCAACTCGGCGCGGAATTGGGGGAGCGGGCAACTCTGGTGCAGTTCTCCAGCGCGTTCTGCCAGCCCTGCCGGGCCACCCGGCGCACCCTCGTCGAGGTGGCGCGCATGGTGGACGGCGTCGCGCATGTGGAGATCGACGCCGAGGCGCATCTCACTCTGGTGCGCGAGCTGGAGATCAGCCGGACGCCGACCGTACTCGTCCTGGACGCCACCGGCCGGATCGTCCGCCGGGCCGTCGGGCAGCCACGCACCGTCGACGTGGTCGCCGCTCTGGGACAGGCGATGTGACGGACCGTGATGCATCTCCCACATTGCGGAACGCTCTTGACTGCACCGGCCACGCATCGTCAGTGTGACGCTATGCCGCAAGAACTCCTTCTCTACGGCCGGGTCCACGTGGATCTCGCCCGCTACGCGAGTGCGCGCTGTCCGGGTGTCTGAGCAACCACGGCCCTGCACGCCATCCTCCGTAGAAGGACCTTTCCATGACGGCATCGCCCGAGCTCGGCACCTCCCGCACGGCATCCCCCGACCTTCTCCGTTCGGTCTTCCGGCAGCACGCCGCCGGTGTGGCAGTGATCACTGCCACAGGTGACCGGCCGGTCGGCTTCACCGCCACCTCGCTCAACTCGGTGGCCGCCGAGCCGCCGCTGATCTCGTTCGGTGTGGGGACCTCGTCCTCCAGTTGGCCGGTCGTGGCCGAGGCCGAGCACATAGGCGTCCACGTACTCGGCGAGCACCAGCGGGATCTGGCCGCCACTTTCGCCCGCAGCGGCGCCGACCGGTTCGGCCCGTCCACCTATTGGCGCAGTGGGCCCGAAGGTGTGCCGATTCTCGACGGTGTGCTGGCGTGGCTGGTCTGCCGCGTGGTGGCCCGGGTTCCGGCAGGCGACCACCGGATCGTGATCGCGCAGGCCGTGGTCGGCGACCCGGCCGGAGGCGGTCGACCGCTGCTCTATCACCAGGGCCGCTTCACCGGCTTGCGGGACTGAGATCTCCCAAGCGGCACTTGGGCGGCGCACGTAGGCCAGATCACAGTTCCAAGCGCTTGCTCATGGGTAGGACACTGGGTGTACTGGCTAGTAATATTTCCGGTCGGAGCGTCGGTCGCCCCGACCGGAATCCGCCCCATCAGGCGCCTATGCTGCGAGCAACAAGGCAGCCCGGAAATGACGATGCAGTAGGAGACCCGGCGTGAGCTTGAGGATCGTTGTCTGTGTGAAGTACGTGCCCGATGCCACGGGGGACCGGCATTTCGCCGATGACCTGACGCTGGACCGTGAGGATGTCGATGGTCTGCTGTCGGAGCTCGACGAGTACGCGGTGGAGCAGGCGCTGCAGATCGCGGATGAGGCGGACGATGCGGAGATCACTGTGTTGACGGTGGGTCCGGAGGATGCCAAGGATGCGTTGCGCAAGGCGTTGTCGATGGGTGCGGACAAGGCTGTTCATGTCGAGGACGACGGTCTGCACGGTACGGATGCCATGGGCACGTCGCTGGTGCTGGCGAAGGCGGTCGAGAAGGCTGGTTTCGACTTGGTGATCGCGGGCATGGCGTCGACGGACGGCACGATGGGTGTGGTTCCCGCGCTGCTGGCGGAGCGTCTGGGTGTTCCGCAGGTGACGTTGCTGTCGGAGGTTTCGGTGGCGGACGGGGTCGTGCGGGGTCGTCGGGACGGTGACACGGCGTCCGAGCAGCTGGAGGCTTCGCTTCCGGCGGTGGTGTCGGTGACGGACCAGTCGGGTGAGGCGCGGTATCCGTCGTTCAAGGGGATCATGGCGGCGAAGAAGAAGCCGGTGGAGTCCTGGGATCTGGAGGATCTGGGGATCGAGGCGGACGAGGTCGGTCTGGCGGGTGCGTGGACCGTGGTCGATGCGGCGTCGGCGCGGCCGGCCCGGACGGCGGGCACGATCGTCAAGGACGAGGGCGAGGGCGGCAAGCGGCTGGCCGAGTTCCTGGCGGGCCAGAAGTTCATCTGACCCCGGTCTCGGGCCCGGCCCCGGACCCCGGCCGGGGTCCCGGTCCCGCGTTCCGCGTTCCGGTCCCGCGTTCCGCGTACCGTACCCCCG
>NZ_JBHVFF010000003.1:0-41120 GCF_042801895.1 Streptomyces sp. NPDC057543
GGTTCAAGTGCCCGCGCAAGGCGCGGGCTGGCCCCTTGTGCCCGGCCCTCTGCGCCTTCGGCGCCCAGGCCGGGCCCCTGGGGCCGCAGCGAACTACGGTCCCTGAGTCGAGAACCAAGCCCGCGGCTTCAAGACGATGCCTCCGGCGGGGGCGCTCAGACTCCGGGATGGATGGGGCGCCGTTTGCGTGTGCCGCCCGGATCGTGGTGAGCGTTGAGTGCTCCCATCCCGACCACCTTCGACCCAGGCAGAGCCGAGCAGCCGCGGCCCAGGGCGTCAAGGTCGTTCGTACAGTGGCGCGCTCCACCTTGACGCTCTGAACCACGACCGCTCCACGGTGTGTGGGTCGAAGGCGGACGGGATGGGAGCTGGGGTGAGTGGAAGGTTGAGGTGGGTGGGACCACCGACTTGCACGGCATCAGGCGCACACAAGTTCTGAGCTAGTCGGCAATGAGCTGCCAAGACGTCGCGAGGAACCCCCACAGGCCCCCCAGCGCCATCCAAGCGCCGATGTGCCGCTGAAAACCGAAGGAGGCAAGGCGGCCTCGCTGACCTCCGCGCCAGTGTTCGTGCAGCCGTTCTGGCACGCCCCGGAAGTTCACCAACACCGCCAGCCCCACAACAGCGATGACCCCGCAAAGTGGCAACATGACCCAAGGCGGGGCAGGGGCACGACTTGCCCCAGCGAGTTCGAACAAGTGCTGCTCCACTCCAAGCTGCATGCCCCGATCATCGCAGCTGCGGGCCCCTTGCGTGCCCGATCGGTCAGTAGCGAGGAGGAGCGTGAACTACAGAGAACTGGCAACTCCCTCGCAGGTCAGAGTCCACGCAGGTCAGAGCTCATCCGCGTACGGGATCTTCCAAACAAGTGCTCAGCTTGTGCTGGCGCTTGAGTGGGCCACTGAGCCCGCCGTCCGGGACGCTGAACAGCAGCAGAAACTACGCAGGAGGGGCGAAAGAGTTCCCGCCGGGTACCGGTGGACCACCCCACCAGGCCCCCGGCGGCGGGACAGGAGCCCAATCCGGTCCGCGGTGATCCAGCCACCATCTGCCGATGATGTGGAACTTCTCCTCGAAGGCGCGATCCCAGTTGAGGAACCCTGTGATCGGCGCCCGCAGGCGTGTACGGCGGCCGCCCGCTTCGTAGATCACGACGGTCCGGCCCCCGAAGATGGACTCGACCTGTATGGCCTGCACGTCGGCCCAGGGAATGGTCCGGCGGGGCAGGTTGTGTACGACGGCCGCTGACTGCGCAAGAGTGACCCCGAACGGCCGCCAAGCGATCAGCAGCACGAACGGCAGCACGACTGCCGAGAGTGAAGGACCAACCGGCCCCCCGTCCAACCAGATCAACACTTGGACGGCCGCCATGATCACAGTGGCGGGCAGCATGGGCAGCAAGCGTTGAAGGCGCGTCAAGCGGTAGCGGATGCACTCCAGCGGCAAGCCCTCGCTCTGCGGTCGCCCCATCGACCATCCCCACCATTCCCATGCAGCCACAGCTGCGCGTGATCGTCCACGAAGTGTGGCGATGCTGTACCGCGTTGTCCACCCCCCAAACCCGTATCGCGAAATCCGAGGTGCGGCCGGGGTCCAGCGGAGTTTTACGTGGCCTCCGTGCCCCTTCCGTGCCCGACCAAGCGGGAAATCACGGGGAGCACCGGTGATCGCGGTCGCTGGACATGCCGACGGCCCCTGACCAAGCTGGCTGGTCAAGGGCCGTTCACCTGCGGTGGGTGTGGGATTTGAACCCACGGTGACATCGCTGCCACGACGGTTTTCAAGACCTCTGCCCGACTGTCGGCTATCGGCCGCCCGCGCGTCTGCACCGCCTGAATACCGATGAGCCAACCCTGCGAATCAGCGTGAAAGCGTCTGACGGGTGGTTCCAGCGGTTGCCGGGAGGCAATAGAGAACCTCATCGCGTCAGATGGGGTCGTTGGTGCTGGTCATAGATCGCAGGAAATCTCAGCCAACCATTCTGGGGTGTAGCACTCGGCGAACGACCACTTCTGGTCCGAGTAGTGATCGTCTGTGCTGTCGGTGTACACCTCAAGCCTGCCTTGCGGCGTCAAGCGGTAGTACTCGCGAATCGGGTCACCCTCCACGGTGGGATAGGTCGCCTTCAGTTCCGCGCTCTCGCCGTTCTTGAGGGCTCGCTGGAGGCAGACAATTTCCCGCGCCGCCTGCTTCTGCATCTCCTCACCCTGATCCAGGCTCACCTCGCCACAACTTGAAAACTCGGTTCTAGACTCCCAGCGTTCCTTGACTGGATCGTTCAGCATGCCGCAACCGGCAGCCAGCATGGACGTCAGCGCTAACGCGACGAGCCGCGCGCGAATCGAAACAGCCGCCACGCAGCGACGACGGGCCCTGCCTTGAGCTATCACGCGGCCCCCTTCCTGGCCGTCAGACGCGGCTTCGATGAAACCGGTTCCGTGCCCGTGCGTGCCAGATCCGTGCCAGATCGAGCGGTCAGCCACGGTCAATCGGGGGGTGTGACGGCGCAGAGGTCGTTGGCAGACCCGGCTCCCCCGTGTGGCAGTTGAACTGCAAGGACTGTCCCGCGAGCGGTGCCAGGCTTACAAAGCAGATGTCGGCGGTTCGAAACCGTCCGCGCCCACCAGCGCAAAGGCTCCCAACCGATCACGGTTGGGGGCACCCGCCGATCTGTGCGAGATCGTTTATGAGGTGCCCGTCAACCGCTAGAGATCTTTAATGGTGGGGGTTACGTCGGGTCGTGACGGCTGTCGTGGGCCGCGCTATGCCGGAGAAATGAGGTATCCCGATAACGGTGGGTTGGCAGCCGAGGAACGGGCTCGGCGTGAGCAAGTCCGGCTCGCTGCAGCTGACTTGATCGAGGCCGGGGCCAGTGACCGGGAGGTGGCCCGGCGGTTCCGGGTGACCCGGATGTCGGCGAACCGCTGGCGCCGGGCGTTGGTCTCAGGCGGTCGCCAGGCGCTCGTCTCCAAGGGCCCCGGCGGTGCCCGCTGCAGGCTCGACATCCGCCAATTGCGCGCCTTGGAGGCGGTTCTGGACGCCGGCCCGGCCGCCTCCGGCTGGAGTGACCAGTGCTGGACGCTGGCCCGCATCGCTGAGGTCGTGCGTCGCCGGTTCGGGGTCGAGTACACCCTTGCCGGGCTGGACCTGCTGCTGCACCGGATCGGCTGGAGCGTGCAGGTCCCGGCCCGCAGAGCCACCGAGCGCGACGAGGACAGGATCGGCGCCTGGAAGGACGATCAGTGGCCCGTCATAAAAAGGACGGTGGCGGACCTGGGCGCCTGGCTCTGCTTCGAAGACGAAGCCGGCCAGGGCCAAGGGCCGCACCTGGGGCCGACGCGGCCACACGCCGGTCGTGCGGGTCACCGCCGCGGGCACCAAACGCGTCTCGATGGCGGCGCTGATCTGCACCAAGCCCGGCCACCCGCCCCGGCTTATCTACCGCATCCACCTCGACCGCGGCCCCGCCAAGGGCCGACGCAAGGGCTTCACCGAGACCGACTACGCCCGCCTGTTGGATGCGGCCCACCAGCAGCTCGGCGGCCCGATCGTCCTGGTCTGGGACAACTTGAACACCCACGTCAGCCGAACCATGCGCGAGTTGATCGCCGCCCGATTATGGCTGACCGTCTACCAACTGCCGCCCTACGCACCCGAACTCAACCCGGTCGAGGGCGTGTGGTCGCTGCTGGAGAGGTCACTGGCCAACCTCACCAAACAGAACATCAACCAGCTCACCGTCACGGTGAAGGCGCGGCTCAAGCGGATGCAGTACCGCCCCTGCCTCATCGACGGCCTTATCGCCAAGACCGGGCTCAACCTCCAACCGCAGCCACCACAGCTGAACCAAGATTTCTAGAAGGGCAGAGCCAGCAGGCTGATCAGCCACAAAACCGCCGGGATTCCGAAGATGACACCCCACACACCGGTCGCCAGGAATGCGGCCAGGGCGATCCCCAGCCAAGCGACACGGGTCGGCGCGAGCACGCGCGAGGGGTCCTTCGGGTCGTATCGAATCTCGTCCCGGCGGCCCCGCACTTGTCCGTGCGCCGTGATCTTCCGGCCATCGAGCGTGCGGAAGTGGACGATGTAGGCGCTGGTGGCCTCGCTGTACGGGTCGGACTCGAAGCTCGCCCGCACCGTGATGCCTCGCCGCCACATCACCCACCGCGTGTCCAGCTCGGCCATGCCCACCCACAGGCGCAGCAAGGCGATGCCTGGCGGCAGCAGTAGCCAGGCGATGGGTCCGAGGAAACGGGGCTCCACCGGCAGCCACACGGCGAGGGGGAACCCCAGGAGGACGTACCACAGGGCACGCCGCCACCACGGGCTGCCGTTCCGCACCCGGTCACGCAGACCCGCCAATACCCGCAGGGGCCAGATGCGCACCGACTGCCGCCGGATCGACTGCCGGCTCCCCGAGGCCTCCGCGTCGCTCGTGATCGCTTCAATCTCGGCGCCGAGCGCGGCAACCACCGCAGTATTGCGATGCCGGACCGTCAAGACCGTGCCGACCTGCGCATCCTCGAAAATGCCCACGGCCAGCGACTGCCCTGCGACCTTGACCTGACGGATCTGCGACCCCGGCACGGTGATCGTCGTACGCCCCCGCTTCCAGTGCAGCGCACGGCGCTCCACCCACACCCGGGTGCGGCCGTTGGTCAGGACAACCCTTGCTGGCACAGTGTTTGACTCCCCCACGGCAGCGCATCTTAGAGCGTCAGGCGTCAGATGCGCCCTGACGGTCAGGGAGTGGTTTCGTGATCTTCCGTAACCCCAGCTATTAAAGATCTATAGCCGCCTCAGTCCCGCAGGTCCGGCCAGCCGTCCTTGTTGGAGTAGCTCTCGAAGCAGTACTGAGTTTCCCGGTCCCACTCCTTGGCGGTGGCCAGTTCGTACGCCTCTTCCGGCACGTACAGCAGCCACTCGCCGTCGTACTCGGTCGACGTGTATGGGGTGAACTTGTCGGCATCGAAGAAGACGCCTTCCCATACGGCCTGTCCTGCGGCGACGACAGCGCAACGTGCGTACAGGAACGAGTCGCCGGACTGAGGAAAGGGACTGCCGTCCCCGTCCGTCATGTCGGCAACGGGTAGGGTGCCGAACTTCTCCTGGTCCAAGCGGTAGAGAGCCTCAGCATGGCGTTCCGCGAAGCCGATGATGTCGGAAACGGGGCGGCGGCTCAGCTCCTCGGTGAGGCGTTGGCAGCCCGCGTGCGTAGCGACGCCGTCCAGGGTGGCTATCAGCGCCCAGAAGTCTGCCCATGCCATTGTCATGAGTGCAGGATGTCAGGACGGTCTGACATCCAAAACTGACATCAACGATGGCGGATGACAGCGGTCGTACGCGGCTTGCTGTGGCAGGGTGAGCAGCAGTCCGTCCCCAGCAGCGGCACGGCGGCCGAACTTACAAGGCGATGGTCAATCGACCATCGAGAGGCAGCGGCTCGTGGTGGTGCCAGATGAGGTATCGATCCTCCCGACGTAGTTCCGCGGATCCCCACTCGGCACGCATCACGCCTCGGTCCATGGAGCATGCGTAGGCGACCAGGACCAGGCGGACGTCCTCTGGGAGGAGCTCAAGGTCAGGGTGGGCTTCGGATTCTTCGAGCTCATCCATGCCCAGATCAAGCATCTGTTGCCTTGGCTCCGGGCCATGCCGGCGGATGAGTTCGGCGCGGAACCCTGTTGCTCGCCGTAACCGGGCGGCTGTGACTGGGACGTCCTTCTTTGCGTAGCGAATCGGGTAGATCACATGGTCGGAAATGATCACCATTGTGCGCCCTTGGAGACGCACCGGCCTGGCATCCGCCAAGTCACCAAGGCCAGTTGCAAGTTCCTCATACTGCACGGCGTATAGCCCGTGGCCGTATGCCTCCAAGGTCTGGGTGTGGACGCCCTCATGCCCGTTGCGAGCCCTTGTGTGAGCCCGCAAGAGGCAAGCTGGGATCAAGTCCACCAGTTCGCCAGCTGCATCACCGAATGTTTCACGTGCCCACTCACTTGCTGAGCCCACGAGGTACCGCCCCTCCCTGATGAGCGCCGAACACGCCGAGCAGTAACACGTGAACCGTGCGTCCCGACTGCGATGCACGCAAGATGGCATGGGCGCATGGCGGGAGCACGATTCACCCAAGAGGTCCGTAGTGCCGGGACCGTGGTGGCGTCGATTCCGAGGACAGACGTGCCAGATCCGTGCCAGATGAAGCGGTCAGCCGCGGTCAACCCGGGTGTGTAGTGGCGCGGTGTTCGTCGATGGGCCCGGTGGCCTCGCGAGCCTGATGACCAGCCGAGACCGGTCTGCGGTCGGCGCCAGGCTTACAAAGCAGATGTCGGCGGTTCGAAACCGTCCGCGCCCACCAGTGCAAAGGCCCCAACCGATCATGGTTGGGGGCCTTTGACATCTACTTCTGACATCAACGGGTGCGGTCAGCCATGGGGGTGGTCACTCACGGCCGGGACGCCGCTTGAGCATGCGGTCCAGGTGACTCACTGCCTCGCACCGGGTGTCCCGGACGACGTGGGTCGTCAGCCGGCCGCCTTGGCGATGATGCGCTCCATCTCCTCTGGGCCGAAGGCCCGCAGAGTCGTGGAATGGACGTTGCCCACCCCACCGAGCTGCAGGAGTGCTGCCGTGGCAGTTTCGTCGTCGGGCGCCTCGATGGTGGCCACGAGGTCGTACGGACCGACGGTCCAGTAGATACTCAGGAGCTTTGCCCCGAGCTTTTGTACTGCTGCCCCGAAGGCCTCGGAGCGCTCTGCGGTGTCCTTGTAGTTTCGGACCCCTTGATCGGTCCAGCTCAGCAAGGTGACGTACGTCGGCATGTTTTTTTCACCTTCACGAGGAGACACATCGTGAGGCCAAGCCTGGACATCTGGGCTAGAACCTGCACGAGATACGCACCCGAACGAGTAATACGAGCGACCACAGGCATCGGGGGGCAGGCTGATATCCACGCCTGACATGAACGACAGCAGACACTTACGGTCGCCGCGGTTCTCTGCGAGGTAGACGCAGTCATACAGCCGTAGCGATCCAGGGCCGCTGTTATCGCGGACCGAACTCACAACGTCCGAGCCCACCAGGCCTACGGCGCCCCTTGGGTGCGTCCTCGTACGCCTCACCGCGGACACGCTGCCGCTGGGCTGGTAGTCACACACGAGCCGACGGACGCCGTTCCCCATGGTCGCGGCCGGCGCGGACAATCGGACTCATTCATCCGGTGTCGGCTGAACCAAGCTCCGGATGCCGTGAGCAGCAGCCTGATGCACGCTGGACCGATGAGCACCCCGATAGTCGTGCACCGCATCGAGCAGACCGGGGGACGGACGGTCACGATCAACGATGAGATTGCCGGCCTCGTCCACGACGACGGCGACCTGATCGAACTTCTTCGGCAGGCCGGAATCTACGACGCCGAGCAGTGCCTCGACGATCCGGACTGGATCGAGTGGCGCGAGGGCCAGGCCCACCGGTACGAAGCTGCATGACGAAGCCGCCCCTGCCCGGCCGTAGCCGGAACAGGGGGGTGTGGTGGTTCATGAGCGGCGGCGATCCGGCGGGAGACCGGCCACGGTAGGGCTCGACGACGGGGCAGGGTCCGGGCTGGGCGGGGTGGTCCGGCGGCAGATCAGTGCATCCGGATCGTCCGGCGGTGGCTGAAGGCTGTACCCGTACTGCCCGGCTGCAGTTCGAACCACCCGTCTGGACCTGTCGGACTGTGCATGGGGTGCGATCGCACGAGGCTGGGGGGCGAGCCCATGGGCGGCCGCACATGATCGGCGGTGCCTCCTATGTCCCCATTCTCCAGAAGGAGGGCGATCAGCGTGGCCCGGAACCGCCGTCTGATCCTGAGCTCACCGTCCGAGGTTTGGCGCCTGCTGTCCGATGGCTACCGCTACGGGGAGTGGGTGACAGGAACCCAGCAGATCCTTGCCGCGGACCCGCACTGGCCAGAAGTAGGCGCCCGACTGAAAGTTCGAGTCGGCGCCGGCCCTCTGACCCTCGACGACACCTGCGTCGTCCGCATCTGTGAACCGCAACACCGCCTGGAACTGGAAGCGAAGGCAGATCCCTTCGGTGCAGCCCGCATCGCCATGAAATTGGTCCCCTGGGGCGAGAACACCCTGTTCACCCTTGACTGGCACCCCCTTCGGGGCCCCGGCACCCGGATGCACGGACTCCCTGTGGATTACGTCGTCGCGGTCCGAAACGGCATGATGCTGACGAAGCTGGCCCGGATCGCGGTGCGCGAGCACGGTGGAAGCGCTTGAGGTACCGGTACCTTCCAGAATGCTCGAGGCGGATCAGTGCTCGTTCAAGCGCAAGCCGGCCACCGGGCTGGATCAGGCCCGAGCGCCACGAACCGGCCCGAGCGCCACGAAGAGGAGCAAGTGCGCCGCCAGTTCTTTCGTTTCAGTCACTGCCGCGGCGCTCGTTGCGGGTCCGGTCGCGCCGCAGCACGTTGACCCTGCCCGGGTGCGGGCGGCGATCACCGCCCATGCCTAGGCGACCGGGCAGTCCCGGTACGAAGTCGAGCGAGAGCTGAAGCGAGTGGTCCGCGGCCGTTCGCGCCGTCCTTCCCGTTCTCACCGTCCTTTCCCGCAGCACCAGGCGGACCCGCAGGCCCGGGCGGCCGCCCGGGGCCGTCCGCATGCGCGCCGGACGGCCGCTGGGTGAGGTCGCCGGGGCGGCTTGCTCACTGCCCGGGGGCGCGTGGTGCCGGGGTGACGCGGGCAGTGGTCAGGCCTCCTCCGAGTGGATGTCGACGGTGATCACGGCGTTCTTGATGGCGGTCTGGACCGCGGCGACGATGGTCTCGGTGTCCGCACCCGTGCCGACCTGGCCCGCGAGTGCGGTGATCGCGGCGGACTGGGCGGCCAGGGTCTTGTCCATGCGCCGGATGCGTGCCTGCATGTCCTTGAGGATGCTCTGCGGTTGCCACGTCGGATTCGTCCCGTGGTCCGCCGCGTCGGAGGGTCCGCCGATCGCGTCCGTCTTCCATACGGCGTCGAAGATGTCCTTCTTGGTGATCCCCGCCATGGGGTCCTCCTCTTGGTCGGAGCCGGGGTCCCAGCTCGCGGGATGCTTCAGCCGCTCGGCTACATCGGCCCGGAGCCGGACCATCGTGAAGCCGCGGGGGTCGACCTTGTCGGAGCTCCACTCCAGGTGGCCGATCACGCTTTTCGCCGACCAGCCGTGAGCTCGGCACAGCGCGGCCTGGACACGGACAATCGCCTGGTACTGCGCCTTGGGCCAGGGGTCTTTGCCGTCGCCGAGGTTCTCGCACTCCCAGCCGTAGAAGCGCGCATTGCCGTCGATTCCGTTCGCGTTGCCCTTCGTGGGCGGAGTCGGACGGGTGCCGTAGGACTCGGCGATGACCTGCTCCAGCACACGCGGGTCGCCGCCGCCGGCATGGTTGGCGCGGCCCCAGCCGACCATGTGCACCTGGCCGTCCTTCGCGATCATTCCGTGGCACAGAGGACCGGGCAGATCTGCGTAACCGTCGCGGACGATACGGACAGTGGAAGCGGTGCCCTTGGTGACCGTGTGGTGCACGATCGACCCGTGGACCGGACCCCACGGCCCCTTCGAGTTCCGGTTGTGCGTAAGCCAGTTACCGACTTCGACGATGCGCACGCCTTCCGCTCGCAGAGCGGATATGACCTGTGCGGCAGTCAGGGGCTGTGCCATGTGGTTGTTCCTTTCACCCTGAGGTGTACGCGACGTTCCGGGACGTAACTTCGAACCTGTTGGCGACCCCGTCGATCGACTTCACCTTCTCCACCCGGAAGTACGGACCACGCCACGTCGAACCAGCCGCCGTGACCGCGTACTTCGTGCCGTTTGTCAACGCCCGCGTAAACGTCAGCCGCTCCGGCGGAACGACTGGCTTTCAGGAGTTTCATACCCTTGCCACGATCGCCGGACTCGACCGCGTGGCCGGCAACGTGCAGGTCCCGCCGGTTACCAACACGCCACCCCCGATCTACCCGTTCTGCCGCTGAAGCGCCCGGTACACCGTCGGCTCGGCAGCGAACACCGCGTGATCGGCACAAGCACACGGTTCCGTAACGAAGTTGTGTCGACGATCTTACGGACACCGATCACATCGTCCCCCGGATGGTGATGCCGATGCGACGGACACCTGTACCGACGGAACCGGCGTGGTCGTACGTCGAGCGGAACGTCGACGAGGTCAACCGCCATGCGTCCTCGGTGAGATACAGCGGTTTCCGGGGCTCGAGCTGCGGGCGGCATCCACGACGCGGAAAGGCATTCCGTCCCCAGCCGCATGTACGCCCGCGCCCGCCCACAGCGTGGTTCGGCTCCGGTTGGCCGGTCCTGACGGACAGTGGGGCCAGGGCCCCACCCGCTCGCCCTCGCCGAGCCGCTCCACCGACGCGGCAGCCCGGGCCGGCTCTGCCCGGCCGCGGCCCGCTGGGACTCGTCGAGTCCGGGGTCGAGCTTCAGGGCGACCGCCGACAGGGCGATGAGACTGAGTTCGTGCCCGAGGACATCGTGCATGTCCTGGGCGATCCGGGTCCGCTCCCGGGACCGCGCCTGCTCGGCGAGCCGCTCCCGGGACCGCGCCTGCTCGGCGAGCCGCTCCCGGGACCGCGCCTGCTCGGCGAGCCGCTGTTCGCGCTCCAGCCGGCCGGCCCGCTCCCAGCCCGCCCGGGCGAGCTCCTGGTACTGGCGCCAGAAGCGCCCGGCGAATCAGGGCAGCATCGCGGCCACCACGACCACGGCGACGAACCGCCCCGCCATGAGCAGCCAGGACGGCACCAGGGCCACCGCCACCACCCCGCCCGCGACGACAGCCACGAGCACGAGGACCGCGGGCCCGGTCCTGCCCGGTTCCCAGGCGGTGAAAAAGGCCGCCGCGGCCGCGGGAGGGCCCACCACATGCTGACGGCGCTCAACCCGACACACACCGCGGCGGCGACGGTCAGAAGACCTCCCGGGCCGGCGGCCCCACCGGGCCGCACCGCTGATCACCGCTCTGTTCACCCGGCCGACGGTACGCAGCCCGGGGGGTGTCCGGGCATTGCCGCAAGTCACCCTTGCAGAATCACTTCCGCATCACTTCCGTGCGGCCACGGCATGCACCGCATCGACTGCTCACGGAGGGGGCGCACCGCAGGTGATGTACTCCCTTCGGCGGCGGACTCGGTGATCGGTCGGCTCAGGCGTTGGGGCGCTTGCCGTGATTGGCGTTCTTCTTCTTGCGGCCGCGGCGCTTGTTTCCTCGCTTGGCCATGGCGGATATCTCCCTTATTCAGGATGTTTCGGGCCTTCGTCAGTCTAGGTTCGACCCGGTGCCGCCGCATCAGACGTGCCGGGCCGCCCGGGCGCGCAATGCCTCGGCGAACCAGGCGAGGGCCGGTGCCGGATCGTTCGGGGGAGGCCAGACGTTGATCACCGCGAGCAGCTGTGCGTACCGCAGGCGGCGGGGGGCGTTCGCGGTTTCCAGCAGGGTCAGCAGCCGGTGGCGGAGGCCGGTGCCGTCGCCTCGGCCCTGGCAGCGGGCATCACCCCCGCCTCGCGCCGGGCGGATCCGAGGGCTGGGCAAGTTCCCGGGCAAGGTCACGCGCCGGGTCGCGAAGGTGTCGCGGTACCCGGCACCGCGGCCTGGCCGGAGGCGCCTCTCGGCGCGTCACCCGTTCGGGTGCGTCCGGGTGGACGCCCGGGAAGGTGCCACGCAGGGTCGGTTCTGTCTTGCAGTCCCGCTCCGGCCTAGGAGTTTCCATGGCACACTCAGCGCCCGCGCCCGCGCCCGGCCCGGCCCGTACTGTCGATCAGGGAGAAATGAACCCCTGGGCGGCCGGTGGGGTCATGTTCGCCGGCGTGCTGCTTCTCGTCGACGGCGTCCTCGGAGTGATCAAGGGAATCACCGGTATCGCCACCGACGACGTCTACGCGCACGTCAGGAACTACACGTTCAAGTTCGATGTGGCCACATGGGGATGGATCCACCTCGTCCTCGGAGTCATCCTCGGGTGCGTCGGCTGGGGCATTCTCAAGGGCGCCGTCTGGGCTCGTGCCACGGGTGTGGTGCTTGCCTCCATCAGCCTGATCGTCAACTTCATCTGGCTGCCGTACCAGCCGGTCTGGGCGATCGTCTCCATCGCCATCGACGCGTTCGTGATCTGGGCCCTGTGCGCGGCGACCGCGAAGGCGGTCATCTGAGGAAGCGGGCGCGTGAGGGAGTGGGCGCGTGAGGGAGTGGGCCATGCGGGAGAGGGAGAGGGTCGCGGTGCCGGAGGAGAACGCGGAAGAACTTGTCGCTCTTGCCGCCGAGGCGTACGTCTACGGCTGTCCGCTGGTCCACGGCCTGTTGACGGTCGAGGACTTCATGCAGACGGGTTCCGGCCCGCTGCCGCCCGCTCCCTTCAACCACTTCGCGCATGCCGGTCAACCGGTGGCCCCCGACACGCGCTTCGCGGCGGCCGGTGACGACGACACGGTCCACTCCCTCGCCCATCTCGACCTCTCCGGCGGTCCGGTTCTCCTCCATGTCCCCGACACGGACGGTGCGTACTACGTGCTGCAGTTCGTGGACGCCTGGACCAACAACTTCGCGTACGTCGGCCGCCGTGCCACCGGTACGGAGGCCGGGGACTGGCTCGTCGTACCGCCCGGCTGGGCGGGCGATGTGCCGGACGGGGTGCGCGGGGTGATCGACGCGCCGACCTCCGTCGTCATCGTCATCGGACGCGACGCCTGCGACGCTCCGGGCGACAGGGAGCGGGTCCGCGCGCTTCAGGCACGGCTCGCCCTCACGCACGTCGAACCGGGGACCCATCGCACGGGCCTGCCCGCGCCGGACCCCGACGTACCGGAGTCGCTGCGCTTCTTCGAGCAGCTCAGGGTGTGGATGGCAGACTTCCCGCCGTCCGCGGCCGATCAGGCATATCAGGACCGGTTCCAGCCGTTGGGGCTGCTGGAGGAGGGGCCGTCGCCGTACGTGTCCGCCGACCCCGGACTCGTACAGGCACTGACAGAGGGCCTGGTACGGGGCAGGGCGAGGGTGGCGGAGTCGAGCCGGCCCCCGGTGGCGGACGGGGGCTGGGAGATGGACCCGCATCTCTTCGACTACAACCTGGACCGGTACGGCGTCGGGACCATCGACTCCCCGCAGTGGCGGATCGCGGACCGGGACGCCTCCTACCTGACCAGGGCGGTGGCGGCGCGGAACGCGCTGTGGGGGAGTCACGGCTACGAGGCGGTGTACGCCCGCGCGTTCCGCGACGCCGACGGTGAGCGGCTGAACGGCGCCCACTCCTACGTGCTGCGCTTCGAGCGGCAGCCGCCGGTAGGGGCGTTCTGGTCCATGGCCGCGTACGGCACGCAGGGCCACCGCCTCGCCGGGAACCCGGCCGACCGGTCCTCGATCGGTGATCGCACCCCGGGTCTCGTATACGACGAGGACGGGTCGCTGACGCTGCACATCGGGAGGAAGCGCCCGCCGGGCCCGGCCGCTGCGGCGAACTGGCTGCCCTCGCCGGGCGGGGAGTTCCGGATGGTGCTCAGGCTCTACGTACCGGGGCAGGAGATCCTCGACGGTACGTACGAGATCCCCGCTGTCGAACGGAGCGGGGCGGGGTGACGGGTGAGGGGCGGGTGGATCACGTGACGGGCTGACGTGGGGCACGGTGGGCAGAAGTGTCCCCCGGTCATTGTCAGTGGGGCGGGTCACACTGGAGTCATGTGCCGCAGCATCAAGACCCTTCGACCCCCCGCCCTCCCCGAAGAGGCCACCGAGGAGGAGATCCGGGCCGCCGCCCTGCAGTTCGTACGCAAGGTGTCCGGCTTCCGTGCCCCGGCCGCGCACAACCAGGAAGTGTTCGACCGGGCCGTCGACGAGATCGCCGAGGCGACCGCCAGACTGCTGGACGGTCTGGAGATACGGGGTGCGGTCAGGACGCCGTAGTGGCCGTCACGGGCGCCGCCGACCGGGCGGCCGCCTCGGCTGCCGGGCGGCGCATGACGTACGCGGCGAGGGAGCCCGCCACGAACAGGGCGAGGACCGAGACGGCCGTACCCACCCAGGTCGCGCCGAGCCACTGGCCGCCGAAGTAGCCGAGGCCCACGCTGTAACCGGCCCAGGCCACGCCCGCCAGCGCCGACCAGGGCAGGAATTCCTTCACCTTGCGATGCGCGGCGCCCGCGCCCAGGGAGACGACCGAGCGGCCGGCCGGGGCGAAGCGGGCAATGATGACGAGGATGCCGCCGCCCCGGGCGAGGGCGGCGCCGAGCCGTTCCTGTGCCGAGGTGAGGCGGCGGGAACGGGCAATGGCCCGGTCCAGACGTTCGCCGCCGCGCCAGGCCAGTCGGTACGCGACGAGGTCGCCGAGGACCGAGGCGGAGGCGGCGCAGAGGATCAGCGCGAGGAGCGAGGGCGCCTGGGACACCTGCTCGGCGGCGTTCGTCGCGGAAGCGGTGCCCGCGACGGTCGTCGAACCGGCGGCGACTGCCGTGGCGGCGGCGATCACCAGGACCCCGCTGGGCAGCAGGGGCAGAAAGACGTCCAGGAGCACCGAGAGGGCGACCACGGCATAGATCCATGGGCTGCCGGTCAGCGCACCCATACTCTCAAGCACCTACTACTCCCCGATCCGGAACAACGCCGCGACGTCGCAGGGGAGCGGCAGGAGCGGCAGGGCCAGCTGTACAGCGTACGCCTGACGCTCTTGCGGTGATCTATAAATACGGATGATGTTGGGAAGGTCACGTAAGCCCGCAAATGGGAAGCCCGGGTTCCGGGCGTCGGCGATGCAGGCGATGCAGGCGATGTGCGGACCCGTAGGCGATGTCCGGACCGGCCCGTGGGCGGACGGGCCGGTCCTGCACCGGTCAGGCCATCGCGGCCGTCAGACCGTCACGGCCGGTGCCTGCTCGCGTGCGCGGTCCTCGGCGCGTTCCGCGCCACCCCGGCCGAACAGCCGGTCCAGGGCCGGCGCGCCGGGGCCGGTGAAGACCAGCAGGAGGAACGCCCAGCAGAAGACGGCCGAGGGCTCGCCGCCGTTCTGCAGCGGGAAGAGCGCCTCGGGCTGGTGGACCTTGAAGTACGCGTACGCCATGGAGCCGGAGGAGACGAGGGCGGCGACGCGGGTGCCCAGACCGAGCACCACCAGGCTGCCGCCGACGAGCTGGATGACCGCCGCGTACCAGCCGGGCCAGGAGCCGGCGGGTATGGAGCCGCCGCCCATCGCGCCGCCGAGGACGCCGAAGAGCGAGGCGGCGCCGTGGCAGGCGAAGAGCAGGCCCACGACGATCCGGAACAGGGCGAGGGCGTAGGGCTGAGCCTGATTCAAACGTGCGTGCATGGGGGGAGGGCTCCTTCGGTCTGGTGGGGACGTGAACCGATTGAGCGCACAAGGTTAGGGAAACCTCACCAATGCTTGCAAGTTCAACATTCTGTCGACTGGCTGAAAGTGCCCTGTGTTCGTCGGTCAGGGTTCGGCTCGGTACGGCCTCCAGCTGCGCACCTTCCTTCGTTGCTTTGGCCTGAACCAATGGCAGCGCAGCTTTCCGGCCACGACGGGGTGGGTGTCGTGAGCGGGGTGTCGGGGTGGAAGCCGGCCTGAGCGGCCCGGGAACCGCCTCGTAAACCCGGGGGCGGTCTCGTGTAGGCGTGCGCGGGGGTGAGCAGGTCAGCTGAAGCGGCGGGTGGATTCGTCACCCTCCCGCGACGCGGTGCCGCGTGCCTCTGCTCCGGGCCGGGTGAGGGGCTCCCCGGGCGCCCGGCGCGCTTCGTCGGCGCCGAGTCCCGACCGCCGCTGTTCCTCGGGCTCGCGGGCCGCTCGGGTCTTCGTCATCGGTGGCCGCACTCGGCCGAAAACGCGCCGGTGGCTCCCCGCCCGCGCCGCCCTCGCGCCCTCCCGGGGTACGCGAACGGAGCCGTGCGGCGTGCACGGCTCCGTACGGTGTGGAACGACGGGGGGCTGGTTCAGCAGCCGTTGAGGACGGACTGCAGGGCGCTCTTCTCGGCCGAGTCGACCGTGAGGTTGTAGTAGTGCTTCACGTGCACCCAGGCGCGCACGTACGTGCAGCGGTACGCGGTGCGCGGGGGCAGCCAGGCGGCCGGGTCCTTGTCGCCCTTGGACTGGTTGACGTTGTCCGTAACCGCGATGAGCTGAGGGCGCGTCAAGTCATTGGCGTACGACTGTCGTTGGGCGGTGGTCCAGCTGCTGGCGCCCGATCGCCAGGCCTCGGCGAGCGGGACCATGTGGTCGATGTCCACATCGGAGGCGGCGGTCCAGGTGGCGCCGTCGTACTCCGAGTACCAACTGCCGCTGACGGCCGCGCAGCTGGAGTCCTGCTGCACATTCGTACCGTCGCGCTTGAGGACGACCTCACGGGTGTTGCAGGTGCCCGACTGGGTGATCCAGTGCGGGAACTTGTCGCGGCTGTAGCCGGTCGACGAGCCTTCCGCGGAGACGGTCAGCTGGCTCAGGTAGGTGCGGGCGGTCGACGCCGACACCGGGGTGGGCATGGCTGCCTGGGCAGTGGGGGCGGTGAGCAGCCCGGTGGTTGCGGCGAGGGCGGCGGATGCGGCGACAACAGCGATGCGACGCGCGTAGATACCTGACATGCGAACTCCCTTGACGTGGGGGGACCTTGGACGGGTGACCCGTAGGGCCCGGCCATCGTGGCGGCGCCAGGTTTCCGCGGGGTGGGCGCCAGGTAACAGAGTGGCGACATGGGCACGTCACATCAAGGGTTCTGACCGACGGGGCTGGAGCTTGGGGGCGTACGTCCGCATCTGCGCGGGCGTACGGGCTGATGCGTGGACAATCCGCCTGTGGGACGGGTCGGTTCGCGCCTGCGATCCGGCTCGGGCCGGTCGTAGAGTTACGGCGTGCTGCTTCCGGTCGACATCACGCTCTGGGTCGTCCTCGCCGTGCTACTCGTGGCGGCGGCGACCGTTGCCGCGCTGGCCTCGCTCGGGCGGTCGCGCGAGATCGTGCTGGCCGGGCTGCGGGCGGCGGTCCAGCTCGCCGCGGTCTCCCTGCTCATCGGCTGGGTGGTCCGTTCGCTGCCGCCGCTGCTCGGGTTCGTGGCGCTGATGTACGCCGTCGCGGTGCGGACCGCGGGCCGCCGGATCACCCGTAATCGCACCTGGTGGTGGGCCGCCGTGCCGATCGGGGCGGGGGTCGTGCCGGTGGTCGTCCTGCTGCTGCTCACCGGACTCGTCCAGGTCCGGGGCATCGCGCTGATCCCGGTGGCCGGCATCCTCATCGGGGGTGCGTTGACCGCCACCGTGCTCGGCGGGCGGCGGGCGCTGGACGAGTTGACGACTCGGCGGGGGGAGGTGGAGGCGGGGATGGCGCTCGGGCTGCTCGACCGTGACGCGAGGCTGGAGATCGCCCGGCCCGCGGCGGGGGACGCGCTGTTGCCGGGGCTCGATCAGACGCGGACGGTGGGGCTCGTCACATTGCCGGGTGCCTTCGTGGGCATGCTGCTCGGCGGCGCCTCGCCGGTACAGGCGGGGGCCGTGCAGCTGTTCGTACTGGTGGCGCTGATGGCCGTACAGGCGGTGGCCGTCGCCGTCATGCTCGAACTGGTGGCACGGGGGCGGCTGCACCGGGACTGAGACCCGGGGGCCGGTCGCGCCGAGGCCGGGGGTTGGTGGTCGGGGACCAGGGGCCGGGGGCTGGTGGTTGCCGAAGAGTGGTTATCGCGCGCTGATGTGCAGCTGGATCGAACCGTCGGCCGCCGCTTCCACCCGGAGTTGCGTCAGGTCCTCGACGTGTGCGTCGGGGGAGAGTGCTGCGGCCCGCGGGCCGACACCCACAACACGCATGCCCGCCGCCCGGCCGGCCGCGATGCCCGCCTCCGAGTCCTCGAAGACGACGCAGTCCGCCGGGGCGAAGCCCAGCTCGGCGGCTCCCTTGAGGAAGCCCTCGGGGTCCGGCTTGCTGGCGCCGACGCTCTCGGCGGTGACGCGGGTGGCGGGCATCCGCAGCCCGGACGCGGTCATCCGGGTCCGGGCCAGCGCGGCGTCGGCCGAGGTGACCAGGGCGTGCGGGAGCGCCGCGATCGCGTCCATGAAAGCGGGCGCGCCGGCGACGGGCACGACGCCGTCGGTGTCGGCGGTCTCCTCGGCGAGCATCGCCCGGTTGTCCGCGTAGTTCTGCTCCATCGGGCGGTCCGGGAGGAGCATCGCCATCGTGGCGTACCCCTGCCGCCCGTGAACCACCTTGAGCGCGGCCTCCGGGTCCAGCCCCTCCCGCAGCGCCCAACGCCGCCAGCAGCGCTCCACGACGGCGTCGGAGTTCACGAGGGTGCCATCCATGTCCAGAAGGAGGGCGCGAGCTGTGAGGACGGTGGCCGGCATGGGCGGGCTCCAGAGCGGGGGACGGGGGCGGGGGGAAGACGCAGAAAAGAGGGAGGGGCCGAGGGTCCGAGAGAAGAGGGGATATGTAGCAGGAAAGAGAAACAAGCAGCCTCGCCCGCCGGTCAGGGGGTGGCGGGCGGAGGCTACTTTGTTCCATCACGATACAAAAACGTGTCCGGGAAAGCCAATCGAGTAGGTCGCGATCGTCGGGCCGGGTGTCGCCGCAGGCCGCCGTAGCCCTCGCGGATCCCGTGGCGGCTCCCGCCGGTCCCGTTCGGCAGGCCATAACCATGCGGAACGGCCAGGATGGGGATGTAGCGGACCCGAGGAGATGTTCCATGGCCCAGCATTCGAGCCCCCAGGCCCAGGCCCCGGCCCTCGCCCCCGGTGAGGTCCGCTCCACGCGGTCGGTCATGGTGGCCATCGGTGCGCTGCTCCTCGGCATGCTTCTGGCCGCACTCGACCAGACCATCGTCTCCACCGCGCTGCCGACCATCGTCAGCGATCTCGGCGGCCTGGAACACCTCTCCTGGGTGGTCACGGCCTACCTGCTGGCGTCGACCGCCGCGACCCCGCTCTGGGGCAAGCTCGGCGACCAGTACGGGCGCAAGAAGCTCTTCCAGACCGCCATTGTCATCTTCCTCATCGGCTCGGCGTTCTGCGGCGTCGCCCAGAACATGCCGCAGCTCATCGGCTTCCGCGCTCTTCAGGGCCTCGGTGGCGGCGGCCTCATGGTGCTCTCGATGGCGATCGTCGGCGATATCGTCGCGCCGCGCGAACGAGGCAAGTACCAGGGCCTGTTCGGTGCGGTCTTCGGTGCGACGAGCGTCCTCGGACCGCTCCTCGGCGGCTTCTTCACCGAACACCTCAGCTGGCGCTGGGTCTTCTACATCAACCTGCCGATCGGCGTCGTCGCGCTCCTCGTGATCGCCGCCGTCCTGCACATCCCGGTCCACCGTACGAAGCACACCATCGACTACCTCGGCACCTTCCTCATCGCCTCCGTCGCCACCTGCCTGGTCCTTGCCGCCTCGCTCGGCGGCACCACCTGGGCCTGGGGCTCGCCGCAGATCATCGCTCTCGCCGTGCTGAGCGTGCTGCTTCTGATCGCCTTCGTGCAGGTGGAGCGCCGCGCCGCGGAGCCCGTCATTCCGCTGAAGCTGTTCCGGATCAGGACCTTCAGCCTCGTTGCCGTCATCAGCTTCGTGGTCGGTTTCGCGATGTTCGGCGCGATGACCTATCTGCCGACCTTCCTGCAGGTGGTACACGGCATCACGCCGACGCTGTCCGGTGTCCACATGCTCCCGATGGTGGCCGGTCTGCTCCTCACCTCGACCGCGTCCGGGCAGATCGTCAGCCGCACCGGCCGCTGGAAGGTCTTCCCGATCGCGGGCACCGGTATCACCGCGATCGGACTGCTGCTCCTGCACCGGCTCACGGAGACCAGCAGCACCGGGGAGATGAGCGCCTACTTCTTCGTCTTCGGGGCCGGACTCGGCCTGGTGATGCAGGTCCTGGTGCTGGTCGTGCAGAACGCCGTGACGTACGAGGATCTCGGCGTCGCCACGTCCGGAGCCACCTTCTTCCGGTCCATCGGCGCCTCGTTCGGTGTCGCCGTCTTCGGCACGATCTTCACCAACCGGCTCATCGACAAGCTGACCGCGGTGCTGGCCGGCCGTACCCTGCCTTCCGGGGCCGGCGCCCAGGGGCTGGCCGCGGACCCGCGCGCCATCGGCAAACTGCCGCCCACGCTACGGCCGTTGGTGCTCCACGCATTCTCGACCTCGATCACCGACGTGTTCCTGTACGCGGCACCCGTCGTCGTGGTCGCCTTCGCCTTCGCCTGGTTCCTCAAGGAGGACAAGCTGCGTGGCTCGGTGACGGCCCCGGAGCCCACCGAGACCCTGGCGACGAACCCGGTCGAGCGGTCCTCGTACGACGAATGCGCCCGGGCTCTTTCGGTGCTCGCCACCCGAGAAGGCCGCCGCGAGGTCTACGTGAAGATCACCAAGAGGGCGGGGTACGACCTGCTGCCCGCGGCGAGCTGGATGCTGCTGCGGATAAGGAGGCACGGCACGGTCGAACCGGCCATGCTCGCCGACGTCGCCCCGGTTCCGCTGCGGGTGATCAGCGAGGCGGCGCGTCAGCTGGAGGAGCGCGGACTGGTGCGGCGCGAGGGGATACAGCTGGTGCTCACCGAGGCCGGTGAGGAAGCCGTGGTGAAGCTGGCGAAGGCCCGTGAGGATTCGATGGCCGAGCTGCTGGGCGACTGGTGGGGTCCGGAACGGCCGACCGACCTGGTCCGGCTCGTGGCGGAGCTGACCGCCGAGACGAGCGGGTCGACCAAGGAACGGCCCCACTGTCCCGAGCCGAAGCGGGACCACGCGGCCGGACCCGCGTGAGTCGTTCGTAGACGACGTACCTGGGGCCGAGTTCCCAGTGCTCTCCCCGTGAGCCCCGTGAGTTCCGTGAGTTCCGTGAGTTCCGTGTTCCAAAGGATCCCGGAGCGATCCACCTAGAGCTCCTTGGCGAACCAGTGCTCCGCGTACTGCCGCCGGTGGAACGCCGGGACCTCCCGATAGCCGTGCTTGGCGTACAGCCCCCGTGCCTCGACCAGGTCATTGCGGGTGTCGAGCCTGATCGTGCGTACGCCGAAGGCGCGCGCCGCGCTCTCGACGGCCGCCAGGAGCAGCCCGCCGCCGCCCGTACCGCGGCATCCGGGGCGTACGAACACCCGGGTCACCTCCGCGGTGTCCGCGTCCACCACCAGCAGCCCGGCGCAGGACGCCGGTTTCCCCTCGAACCGGCCGACGACGAACTGACCGGTGGGCGGAACGAGCCGGTCGGCGCCGTCGTCGGTGAGCCCCTGGTCGATCTCCTCGGCGGTCGCGGGGCGCCCCCAGTAGCGACTGGCGACCTCGTCGTAGTAGTCGCGACGCAGCAGCGCGGCATCGGGGGAGTCGAAGCGTTCGGGCGTCACGGTCCAGGTCATGCCGGTCATTCTGACTTGAGCATGATCGCAGGAGCGAACACATTGGTTCGCGGCCGCCACCGGCCGGTGCCGTCGGATCCGCAGGACCAGCACCAGCACCAGCGCCACCGCAAACGCCAGGAGCACGGCCCCGGACAGCGACAGCACCCAAACGGGGAAACCTCCCACGGTCAGCAACCGGTCCGTGTACACCATGGTCCGGTACGGGGTGTCCGCGGTGGCCGCGCGCAGTTCGTGGTCGCCGTCGATCCGCTGCGGCTGTGGGAAGGACTGCTCGATCGCGGTGACGAACACCGGCTCACCGCGCGTCATCGCCGCCAGCGCCCCGGTGTCGTCCCGTACCACCGCGCCGGTGCCCCGGGTCGCCCTGCCCGGCACCATCGCCCCGCAGTCACAGGCGTACGCCGGACTGATCAGCGATCCCAGCTGCAGCGACACCAGCATCAGCACGGTGACAGCGCACGCACCGCCCACGCGCGCTTCTCGCGCCGCGCACCTGGCTCACCCCCTGCGCACCTCACGTCCCGTCTTCCTCCCCCGGCGTCGACGAACACGGGAAAGGACGTGGACACCACCGATCCGGTTCCGGTTCCGGTCCCGGCCGGGGGTGTGGGCCGGACCGGCTCGTACTGGCCCGGACCGGCCCAGGACGAGTGGCTTTTCGGTCGTTCTTTCGAGAAAGGAGGATGACAGTCAGGCGACGAGGGGGTTGATTGTGTCTACCCCAGGGCGCAATGCGAAGGTTTCACAGCACGCCCAGGTCGAGGGACGAGCACAGGAACGGCGGGAGGGTCGGCTCAGCGTGGCGAATGCGGAGCACAGTGTGCGCGGAGACGCGGCTACGGGGGCGAGGACCGGGGCTGCCCGGGCCCTGCTCTGGCTGATTGTGGCCGCGCTGGCCGTACGGCAGATGGCGGTGGTGCTGCGGCAGCCGCCGGGGGAACGTCTCACCGATCTGGAGACCTGGATCGGTGAGAACGGTGTCCTGCATGTGACGGGCTCGCTGTACGACAGCGACCGGTTCACCGGCACCCCGTTCGCCGGGCTCGTGCTGAAGCCACTGACCCGGACGGCGGAACAGAGCCTGGGCGTCGCCTGGACCTTCGGTTCGCTGCTGCTCGTCGCCGCTCTGGGCATCGTCGCCGCCCGCGCGCTGCCGGGCCCGGTCACCCGCCGCACCTCACTGCTGGCCGCCCCGGTCGCGATCAGCCTGCTGATGCTGTCCCTGCCGGTCCGCAACGCGTTCCACCTGGGGCAGACCAGCATCCTGCCGGTCCTGCTGGTTCTGCTGGCCTGTTTCACGGTCCGCGGGGAACGCGCCTCGGGCCTCCTGATCGGGATCGCGGCCGCGCTCCAGCCGACCGTGCTGCTCTTCGCGGTCCTGCTCCTGCTCACCGGCCGCCGGCGGGCCGCGGTGACCGGCGGCACCGTGTTCGCCGCCTGTACCGCCCTGGCCTGGGCCGCGATGCCGAGCGACTCGTGGACCTACTGGGTGCACCATGTCGCGGGGACCGGGCTCGGTGACAATCCGGACAGCCTGGCCAACCAGTCCTTGCACGGTGCGCTGCTCCGGTTCGGTCTGGCGGGCCCGCTCGAAATCGTGCTGTTCGTGGTGCTGGCGGCCGCCGTCTGCTACCTCGGGCTGCGCCGCGCCGTACGGTACGCCCACGACGGACAGCTGCTGCTCGCCGTCGCCGTGACCGGCTGCGTGGCCGTCGCCGTCTCGCCGACCACCTGGCAGCACCAACTGCTGTGGGTGCTGCTCGCCGTGGTCGGCCGGGTCGGCAAGCGGGCCTCCGACCGGCTGGTGTGGCCGGCGGTCGTGGTGCTCGTGATCACGCTGCCGGGGAAGATGCTGCTGCCGAACATGGCGGCGGTCTTCCCCCTGCGCGACAACGTGCTGCTGATCGCGGCACTCGGCGCGGCCTGCGCGGCACCGTTCCTGCCGCGCACCTCGCCGTACTGGCAGCAGCCGATCCCGACCGACTACGCGGTCCCGGTTCCGGCCCGGTGGAGCAGGGTTCCGCTGCTGCCGTTCTGGCGGCGGGTGCTCAGCCGGCCCAACCTGCTGCTGGAGCTGCTCCTGATCAGGGTCGTGTACTCCGCGTACGCGCATGTCAGGCTTGCGGCGACGGCGGGCCGCGCCACCGCCGAACACCACGGCCGTCAGATCCACTCCCTCGAACAGTGGATGCATATCGACATCGAGCACTGGGTCAACCACGCGGTCGTCGAGGTCGCCTGGCTGAAGGACTTCTTCGACTACTACTACTCGACGTTCCACTTCATCGTGCCGCTGGCGATTCTCGGTGTCCTGTACGTACGACGTCCCGCCGACTACCGCTGGGTCCGCAGCTCCATCGGCTTCGCCACGCTCCTCGCACTGGTCGGCTTCTGGCTCTACCCGCTGGCCCCGCCGCGGTTGATGCCGGGGCTCGGTTTCATCGACACGGTCCATGGCGTCCAGGACTTCGCGAAGCCGGACTACGGAGCGCTGACCGAGATGACCAATCAGTACGCGGCGATGCCTTCGCTGCATTTCGGCTGGTCGCTCTGGTGCGGCGTGGTCGTCGTCATGCTTGCCCCGAAGCTGTGGATGAAGGCGCTGGGGCTGCTGCACCCGCTGTTCACGGTCTCCGCGATCATCGCCACGGCCAATCACTGGGTGCTGGACGCGGTGGGCGGTGCGATTGTCGTCGCGCTCGGCTTCGGGATGACCCACGTACTGTCGGGGCCCCGCAAACTGCGGTTGCCGGCCGTGCCGACGGCGGCGAAACCGCAGGACGGCCCGGCCGTTTCGGTGCCGGTGCCGGTGCCGAGACCGACCGGCGACGTGGTGGCCAGTAAGCAGCATCAGGGCCAGAGCCTGTAGGGCGCACGAGGTCCGCAGGGCGCACGAGGTCCGCAGGGCGTACGAAGTCCTCAGGGCACACGGGGCCCTGAGGCGCCGAAGGGGTGCCGGGACGAAACCGTCGTTCCGTCACCCCTTCGGCGTGGATCGCCGCCTGACCAGCATCCGCCCATCGGCCCGGGTCCGCCACTCGAACGGCTCAGTGGGACCGAACGGCTCAGGAGGACGTCCCCAGGGCCCAGGTGGCGAGGGACAGCGTTGCCATGGACACCACCGTCGAGGCCACCACGGAGTTGCGGGCCAGGCGGGTGTCCAGGCCGTACTGCTGTGCGTAGATGAAGGCGTTCTGAGCGGTCGGCAGCGCTGAGCAGAGCACGACGGCAAGCAGCTGATGGTCCGGCAGACCCAGCAGCGGGCCGCCGACGGCGAAGGCGATCAAGGGCTGGACCAGTGTCTTGAGCGCGACGGCCACGACGACCTCCGCACGCTTCGTACGCACCCCGGGCCCGCCGGGCTCCGCACGCTTCGTACGCACCCCGGGCCCGCCGGGCTCCGCACGCTTCGTACGCACCCCGGGCCCGCCGGGCTCCGCACGCTTCGTACGCACCCCGGGCCCGCCGGGCTCCGCACGCTCAACCTCCGCGCGCCGCGTTGCCGGAACACCGGTCGCCGGGCGGGCGTTCAGGGACAGCCCCAGTGTGATCAGGGCCGTCGGTACGGCGGCGGCGCCGAGGACGTCGCAGGAGTGGGCGAGGGCGTGCGGCAGTCGTAGTCCGAGCGCGGAGACGACGACACCCAGCAGCGAGGCCATGATGATGGGGTTGCGCACCGGCATGGTCAGCATCCGCCGGAATACCAGACCTTTCCCGGAGCCCGCGCCCGCCCCCGCGCCCGAACCCGTGTCCAGCAGCGTCAGGATCACCGGAGAGACCAACAGCACCTGGAACAGGATGATCTGAGCGACGAACGACGCGTCGCCGAGCACCTGGACCGCCACCGGAATACCGAGGTTGGCGGAGTTGACGTAGCCGGACGCCATGCTGCCGATCGCACGGTCGGCCGTGTCCCGGCCGAAGAGCCGGCCCGAGGCCACGAAGCCGAGACCGCAGACCACCGCCGTGCCTGCCGCGAAGGCCACCATCGAGGAGTTGGCGAAGGCGTCGAGGCGCGCCCTGGAGACCATGGTGAACAGGGCGGCGGGCATGGCCACATGGAAGACGAACCGGCCGAGCACGGCCTCCGCCCGCTCCCCGAGGAGACCGCTGCGGCCCACCGCGCAGCCGATCGCGGTGAGCATCCAGATGGGAGCGAAGGCGGAGAGCAGGGCGTGCATGCCCGCCATGATCCTCGCGCTGTTGTGCGCTTCCCCGACCGGGGGTTCGGGCGGGGTGCGCCGTCAGTGCGTGGCGTCGACGGCTGTGCTGACCTGGAGCTGCTTGATCCCGTTGAGCCATGCCGAGCGCAGCCGTCGTGGGGCGCCGACCAGCCGCAGGTCCGGCATCACATCGGCGATCGCGTTGAAGATCAGGTCGATCTCCATCACGGCAAGGGACTTGCCGAGGCAGAAGTGCGGACCGCCGCCGCCGAAGCCGAGGTGCGGGTTGGGATCGCGGGAGATGTCGAAGGTCTCCGGATTCTCGAAGACCTCGGGGTCGTTATTGGCCGAGGAGTAGAACAGCCCTACCCGGTCGCCCTTCTTGATCTGCTGCCCGCCCAGTTCGACGTCCTGGGTGGCGGTCCGCTGGAAGGAGACCACGGGGGTGGCCCAGCGGACGATCTCCTCGGCGGTCGTCTCCGGCCGTTCGCTCTTGTAGAGCTCCCACTGGTCGGGGTGGGTGAGGAAGGCGTGCATGCCGTGACTGATGGCGTTACGGGTGGTCTCGTTGCCGGCGACGGCGAGCAGGATCACGAAGAAGCCGAACTCGTCGGAGGAGAGGTTCCCCTGCCCCTCCGCGGCGACCAGCTGGGAGACGATGTCCTTGGCCGGGCACTCCTTGCGGGCGGCCGCCAGGTTCATCGAGTACGAGACGATCTCCATGGCCGCCTCGGTGCCGACCTCCTCGGTGATCGCGTACTCCGGATCGTCGTACGCGGCCATCTTGTTGGACCAGTCGAAGATCCTGGACCGGTCCTCCTGCGGTACGCCGATGAGTTCGGCGATGGCCTGGAGGGGCAGCTCTACGGCGATGTTCGTGACGAAGTCGAAGGAGCCGTCGTCGTCGGCCGCGGTGAGTGCCGTCTCGACGATCGAGCGGGCGCGGCTGCGCAGGGCCTGCTCCAGGGAGCGGATCGCCCGTGGCGTGAAACCCCGTTGGACGATCTGGCGGACCCGGGTGTGCTCGGGCGGGTCCATGTTCAGCATGATCAGCTTCTGGACCTCGATCTGGTCGCGGTCTATCGACTCGTTGAACCGGATGACCGCGGTGTTGGTGTTCGAGGAGAACAACTCCGGGTGCGTGGAGACGTACTTGACGTCCGCGTGCCGGGTGACGACCCAGTAGCCCTCGTCGTCGAAGCCGGAGATACCGGCCGGCTGGGTGCACCACCAGACCGGCGCGGTCTGCCGCATCCGCGCGAACTCGGGATGCGGTATGCGGGCTTGGAGCAGATCGGGGTCGGTGAAGTCGAACCCTTCGGGCAGATGGGGGCAGGGCATCGGCAACTCCAGGTCGGTCCGAGAGCCGCCCGAAAAATGTCTGACGACCCATCAGAAGTTGCCCGAAAGGTAGTAACGAGTTCTACAACTGGCAAGAGGGGTGGCCCGATCTGTTGCGTGAAGAGTGGGTGAGGCAGGCATGAAGTGGGCGCAAGGTGCGTGCACGACCCTTGCGTACCGGGGGTAAGGCTCATAAGACTGCCTGGAGAACTAGAACGCGTACTAGTTCCTTCCGCGGGCGCCGGGACGCCCCTGCGGAAGTGCGAGGAGAGGACGAGCTCATGGCCGCGGAACCCGTCATCGTCGAAGCCGTACGCACGCCCATCGGCAAGCGTGGAGGCGCGCTCGCCAATCTGCATCCCGCCTATCTGCTGGGCGAGACCTATCGAGAACTCCTCGGCCGCACCGGCATCCACGCCGACTGCGTCGAACAGATCGTCGGCGGCACGGTCACCCATGCCGGCGAACAGTCGATGAACCCGGCCCGCACCGCCTGGCTCACCGTGGGTCTTCCGTACGAGACGGCCGCCACCACCGTGGACTGCCAGTGCGGCTCCTCGCAGCAGGCCTCCCACATGGTCGCCAACATGGTCGCGGCCGGAGTCATCGACATCGGGATCAGCTGCGGCGTCGAGGCCATGTCGCGGGTGCCGCTGGGCAGCGGCTCCAAGCACGGACCGGGCAAGCCCTGGCCGGACGAGTGGAACGTGGACCTGCCCAACCAGTTCGAGGCCGCCGAACGCATCGCCCGCAAACGCGGGCTGACCCGGGAGAACGTCGACTCGCTCGGGCTGATCTCGCAGGAGCGGGCGGCCGTCGCCTGGGCCGAGGAACGGTTCAAACGGGAGACGTACGCGGTCCAGGTGCCGACCACCGAGGAGGAGCAGGCGGCCGGGCAGGGCATGTGGCGCCTGGTCGACCGGGACGAGGGGCTGCGGGACTCCACGATGGAGGGGCTCGGCCGGCTCAAACCGGTCATGCCAACCGCGGTCCACACCGCGGGCAACTCCTCGCAGATATCCGACGGCGCCTGCGCGATCATGTGGGCGTCCAAACGGATGGCGCGCGCGCTCAAGCTCAAGCCGCGCGCCCGGATCGTCGCGCAGGCACTGGTCGGCGCCGATCCACACTTCCACCTCGACGGCCCGGTCGACGCGACCCGCGCGGTGCTCGGCAAGGCCGGGATGTCGCTCAAGGACATCGACATCGTCGAGATCAACGAGGCTTTCGCCTCGGTGGTGCTGAGCTGGGCCCAGGTCTTCGGGCAGGACCTCGAAAAGGTCAACGTCAACGGCGGAGCCATCGCGCTCGGCCATCCGGTGGGTGCCACCGGGGCCCGGCTGATCACCACGGCCCTGCACGAACTGGAGCGCCGCGACAAGGAGTTCGCGCTGATCACGATGTGCGCGGGCGGCGCGCTGGCGACGGGGACGATCATCCAGCGGTTGTGACGGCGTGGCCCGTCCGGCAGGGATGACCCCGGACCGGAGGTGTTGCCAGGTGTACCTCCGGTCGGGTGTCCACGCCGATACCGGCGTCGCGAGCGGCTGCGTAGCGTCATGGCCATGGACAAGAACAAGCTTAAGAACATGAGCACTTCGGGCGATCGCAAGCGCCGCCGCGTCGCCCGTCGAAGGGTGACGGCCGCAGCCGTGGTGGTCCTCGCCGCACTCGGCACCGCACCGGTCGCCGCCCAACAGCCCACCGGTGTGCTCGAGGTGTCGTCCCGCTCGGCCGAAGCGCACGGCAGGGGCACCCTGCTGGACATCACCCCCGTGGCCGACCTCGACCGCGCCGATGTCGCCCGCTTCCTCGCCTCCGGAGGGATGGACACCGGCACCGTCCGGCACGGTCTGCGCGCCTACCGCCTCACCTACCGCACCCTCACGCCGCAGGGCGCACCCACCACCGCCACCGGCCTCCTCGCGCTCCCCAAGGGCGGCCCGCACCGCCTGGACCTGGTCTCCGACACCCACGGCACGATGGCCCACCGCGACTACGCACCCTCCGTCGGCGAGGACTTCGGCCGCTTCGCGCCCTACCTCCACGCCTCCGCGGGCCGCGCCGTCGCCGCCCCCGACTACCTGGGCCTCGGCAAGGGTCCGGGCCGCCACCCGTACATGGACACGAAGTCCTCCGTCACCGCCTCCGTCGACATGCTGCGGGCCTCCCGCACCGCCGCGCTGCGGCTGAACCGCCCGCTCACCGGAGACGTGTACGCCAGCGGCTTCTCCCAGGGCGGCCAGGTCGCCATGGCGCTGGGCCGGGCCCTCGACAACGGCGTCGACCGGCGCTTCCGGCTCCGCGCCCTCGCGCCCGTCTCGGGGCCGTACGACATCGAGCACGCCGAGATGCCCGCCCTGTTCGACGGCAGGGTCAACGACATCAGTGGCATCTTCTACATGTCCTACTTCCTCACCGCGCAGAACAGGCTCCACCCGCTGTACAAGGACCCCTCCGAGGTGTTCCGGGAGCCGTACGCGGGAATCGTCGACGACCTCTTCGACACCAACCACACCGAGGAGCAGATCATCCCGGCGCTGCCCGCGACGCTGAAGGAACTGCTCACCGACGACTACTACCAGCAGGTCCAGCACCCCACCGGCGCCCTTCTGGCCGCGGTACGCGCCCAGGACGGTAACTGCGCCTGGAAGCCGGACGTCCCCGTACGCCTCTACTCCTCGTCCGGCGACACCGACGTGCCGATCGCCAACGCCCGTGACTGCGCCGCCGATCTGGCCGCGCACGGCGTCGCGACACCGGTGGTCGACCAGGGTTCGACCGGCCACAACGCCACGTACATGAAGTCGGGGCCGCAGATCGTGCGGTGGTTCGACGCGGTCGCCGCGCGGCACTGAACCCGGGGGCGGTGAGGGCGCTGCCGGTCGGATCCATGCCGTCCCGGCGAGGGGCGGACGTGCCGCTCAGTACGGCACGTGGGTGGGAAAGGTGGTGGTGGGACCGAACAGGGTGGCGTACCCCTCTTCGTGCTGGCGGCGGTGGCGCCCGGACCGGGGCACCTCGGCGACCGGGGTGGAGAGCGTGAGCCGTCCGTCGTTGGCGAGCTCCTGGATGCGCATCAGCAGTGCCCGTACGTCCAGGCCGAGTTCGGCGGCGACCGTCTGTACGTCGAGACCGGACTCCCAGCTCCACAGCAGCACGGAGTCCATGCTGGGCGACCAGAGGGCGGGGCTGTCCACCTCGGTGGGCGGCAGCGGGGGAGGGGGCGGGACCGGGACCGGTGGCGTATCCGGTGATGCGGCGAGCGGTGCGACGGGCGGTGCGACGGGCGCCTCTTCGCGCGGATGCGGTACGGGGATCTCGGGTGCGGAAGGGGGTTCGTCCGCCACCTCTCGCACCGCTTGATCGGGCCGTTTCAGGAGCTCCTTGGCGAGGCACCGCGCGTCACTGCGGCCCACCGTGCGTCGTGCCAATCGCACTTCGCGCTCGTTCAGGCCCATCAAGTCCGCGATCGAGCCGTCGTCGCCGACCGTGACGGCGAACGCCGCGAGCGTTCTGCTCCGCTCCGCCTGCGCCTCGTCGAGCAACGCCTGTGCCAGACGCACGCGTTCGTCGCTGGCGCAAAAAGCTTCCGCCAGAACAGTATTCCGATCCCAGAATTCACGAGGTTCCACGTACGTGACAACGCTTCGGCGGCCGACGGTCACGGACAGCGCAGCAAAATGCGCCTAAATGGACCAACGGGTAATTAAGCTTGCCAACTTATATTAAATTGTTCATTTACTGGGGGTCGGTGTCGGGCGGTGCTGGGCGCTGCCGTGTGGTGCCGGGCGGTGTCGGGTGTGATGAAGGCCCCGACCGACGGTCGGGGCCTTCACGCGAGCTCGCGTGAAGGCCCGAAGCGCGAATCACCTCAAGGGGGTCATGGCAGGTGGAGGGGGCACGGAGGGGCCGGTACCCGGTCCGGCGACTACTACCCCGCCTCGTCGAGGACCAAGGGCCTGTGGGAGTCCTCACTCACCGGGGGCGTCGAATGCGACCCGGGCCTCGAAGGCGGCGCGGCGCGTGGCCCGGCGCAGGGCCTTCAGCAGCGTCGAACCGATGCTCAGGGTCAGCACCAGGGTGAGCACGGCCCGGCCGAGGTCCCAGCCGAGCGATGTGGCCGTGCAATAGGCGAGGAAGCGGACAAGGTTCTCCGGCAGCGGGTCCCCCGGGTGGAAGGAGATCCCCGATCCGAGCCCGGGCACGATCGTCCAGCCGTACAGGTTCATCACCGTGCCGTACGCGAACGCCGCCACGAACCCGTACGCCGCGAGCATCAGCAGCTCGGCCCGCCCGCGCAGCCGGTCCGGGCCCGGCAGCAGGCCCGCGCCCATTGCGAACCAGCCCATCGACAGCATCTGGAACGGCATCCACGGCCCCACTCCACCGGTGAGCAGCGCGGACGCGAACATCGTCACCGAGCCCAGCACGAAGCCGAAGCCGGGCCCCAGCACCCGGCCGCTCAGCACCATCAGGAAGAACATCGGTTCCAGCCCCGCCGTGCCCGCGCCCAGCGGGCGCAGCGCGGCGCCGACCGCGGCCAGCACCCCCAGCATGGCCACCGCCTTGGCGTCGAGGCCCGAGTCCGCGATCATCGCGACGACCACGCCGACCAGCAGCGGCAGCAGCGCGGCGAACAGCCACGGCGCGTCCTGGGAGTGCGCCAGGCCGGAGTCGGCACCGGCCAGCAGCGGCCAGCCGAACGCGACCACGCCGATCGCGCTGATGAGGACGAGCGCGGCGATCGCACGCGGCCCGAGCCGTACCGGCCGTGTCCGGTTCCCGCTCACGATGCGGCTCCCAGCGCGCCGCGCACCTGCGCCACGGTCAGCCACTCCTGCGGGGCGAGGATCTTCGCGGTCTGCGGGGCGAAAGCCGGCGAGGAGACCACCACCTGCCGGGTCGCCCCGTCCGCGACGGTCTCCCCGTCGGCGAGTATCACCACCCGGTGCGCCAGCTCGGCGGCGAGTTCCACGTCGTGCGTGGCCAGGACGATCGCGTGGCCCTCGGCCGCGAGGCCGCGGAGCACCCCGACCAGCCGGGCCTTCGCCGCGTAGTCCAGACCGCGGGTCGGCTCGTCCAGGAGCAGCAGCGGGGGCCTCGCGGTCAGCACGACGGCCAGGGCGAGCGCGAGGCGCTGGCCCTCGGAGAGATCACGGGGATGGGTGCCGTCCGGCACGCCGGGCAGCAGCTCCGAGACCAGGGCGCGGCAGCTGCCCGCGGCGGCGCCCGCGTCCGCGTCGGCCGCTGCGCACTCGGCGGCGACCGTGTCCGCGTACAGCAGATCGCGTGGTTCCTGCGGTACGAGCCCGACCCGGCGCACCATGTCGCGCGGCTGCGTACGGTGCGGGGTCCGGCCGCCGACGAGGACGGTGCCCGTGGTGGGCTCGACCATGCCGACGAGCGTGGCCAACAAGGTGGATTTGCCCGCACCGTTGCGGCCCATCAGGGCGACGGTCTCGCCGGCGGCGACGGCGAGCGTCACCCGGCGCAGCGCCTCGACGCGCCCGCGCCGTACGCCGAGCCGCTCGACCCGCGCCGGGGCATCGACCACTACCGGCTCGGAAGCGGTGGCGGTGGGTGCGCCGCGGCCCAGCAGCCGGGCGAGCACCCCACGCCGTGCGGGGGCGGGGGCGGAGGGCAGCGGGGTCACGGCCGCCCCGGCCGGCACGGGTGACGGGGCGGGCAGCTGTGCCCGCGCCAGTCGCTCGCGCAGGTCCGACGCCCGGCGTCGGGCGTCGCGGACCGAGAGCGGCAGGGGCTCCCAGCCCGCCAGCCGGCCCAGTGCGACGACCGGCGGGTGGACCGGGGAGACGGCCATGATGTCCGCGGGCGCGCCCATGACCGGTGCGGCGCCCGGCGACGGCAGCAGGACGACCTGGTCCGCGTACTGCACCACCCGCTCCAGCCGGTGCTCCGCCATCAGGACCGTCGTGCCCAGGTCGTGCACCAGCCGTTGCAGCACGGCGAGGACCTCCTCGGCCGCCGCCGGGTCCAGCGCGGACGTCGGCTCGTCGAGGACCAGGACCTTCGGGTGCGGGGTGAGGACCGAGCCGATCGCGACCCGCTGCTGCTGGCCGCCGGAGAGGGTGGCGATCGGCCGGTCGCGCAGCCCGGCCAGCCCCAGCAGATCGAGGGTCTCCTCGACCCGCCGACGCATCACGTCGGGAGCCAGCCCCAGCGACTCCATCCCGTACGCCAGCTCGTCCTCGACCGTGTCGGTGACGAAGTGGGACAGCGGGTCCTGGCCCACCGTGCCGACCAGATCGGCGAGTTCACGTGGCTTGTGGGTACGGGTGTCGCGTCCGTCGACCGTGACCCGGCCGCGCAGGGTGCCGCCGGTGAAGTGCGGCACGAGACCGGAAACGGCGCCCAGCAGCGTCGACTTGCCGACCCCGGACGGACCGACGAGCAGTACCAACTCGCCCTCGGGCACGGTCAGATCGACCCCGGAGAGGGTGGGGCGTTCCGTCCCCTCGTACTGAACCGAGACCTGCTCGAACCGGATCACTGGATCTCCTTGGAACGCGGGACGCCCGGCGACGGCGGCACGGGCGCCACCACCGCGGGCAGCAGCCCGATCAGCACCGCGGCCGCGGGCCACAGCGGAAGCACCGGCGCGGCCGGCGGTACGACTCCGGGGCGCAGCGCCTCCGCGTAGACACCGCCCGCCCAGATCATCGCCACGGCCACGGCGATCCCCGAACCCGCCACCAGCCAGGCCCGCGCACCCCACCGGTCGGGCCGGTAGCGGGTACGGACCGAGCGGGCCCCGCCGAGCCGCAGCCCGGCCAGCGCGGCGACCAGCCCGGCGATGAGCAGCGGCAGGCCGTACACCGCGCCCTGCGCGGCCAGCAGCCCGTACGTACCCGCGCACACCCCGAGCAGCCCGCCGAGCGTGAGGACGTTCGTGGTGTGCCGGACGGCGGGCGGGACCTGGGCGCTGCGCCCGTATCCGCGCGCGTCCATCGAGGCCGCCACCGCGACGGACCGCTCCAACGCGCGCTCCAGGACCGGCAGTCCGATCTGGAGGATCGCCTTGATGCCGCCGGTCGGACGGCCCCGCAGCCGCCGTGCGGTGCGCAGTCGCACCACATCGGCGACCATGTTCGGCGCGAACGTCATCGCGACGACGACGGCGACCCCCGCCTCGTACAGCGCACCGGGCAGCGACTTCAGCAGCCGGGCCGGGTTGGCGAGCGAGTTCGCGGCGCCGACGCAGATCAGCAGGGTGGCCAGCTTCGCCCCGTCGTACAGCGCGAAGAGCAACTGCTCGGCGGTGACCCGGCCACCGATCCTGACCCCCTTCGCCCAGTCGGGCAGCGGCACTTCGGGGAGGGTGAACAGCGAATGCGTGCCGGGGATCGGCGAACCGAGAAAGACGGAAAAGACCAGCCGCACACCGACGACGAACAGCCCGATCTTGACGAAGGCCCCGTACGAACGGGCCCACGGCGCGTCCGTACGGCGCGCCGCGACCACATAGCCCGCCACCGCCACCAACAGCCCGAGCAGCAGCGGATTGGTGGTCCGGGACGCGGCGGTGGCGAGGCCGAGCGCCCACAGCCACCAGGCCCCGGCGGGCAGCGCGTTGCTACGGGTCGCCCCGGGGGCGCGCAGCGGGCGACGCGGCCGGACCGGGCCGGTGGTCGGGGCGGTCATCCGCGGCGGCGGCGGGCCTGTGTGACCGCGGCGATGCCGAGGACGAGAACGGCGCCGACACCGACGAGCACCCCGACGGACGGACCGCCACCGGAGCCGCCGGCAGCGGCGGAATCGGAGGACCCGGTGGACTCGGCGGGAGTCGCGGACCCGGAGGCGGCAGGCGTCCCGTGCCCGTCGCCCGAGACCTGTTCGCCGCAGCCCGAGCCCGGATATCCGGATATGGCGCAGAGCAGCGCGTCGCTGCCGTAGCGCAGCGGCTTGGCCACCGAGGCGAGCGCCTCCGCGGTGCTCGCGTCCGGGGCGACCTGCGCACACGCCGTACGCGGCGCGGGCGGCGTCTCCCCGGCCGGGGCGTCCGCCGCCGTGCCCGGGTCGATGACCAGCGCGACCCGCTTGCTGCCGTCCTTGGCCGGGGTGTCGGCGCAGATCTCCGCGAAGTCGGGGGAGCGGCGCGGTTTCGCCGAGTCCTGGGAGTCCTCGCTCACCGCGAACCGGAAGCCCTGCACCGCGCCGTCGTCCGGCCGGACCAGGGACGGGCCCTGGGTGGCGTACGTCCAGCCGGTGCCGGAGCCCTCCCAGAACGACCAGTACCGGTAGCCGGCCGCCTGGGCCGTCCCCGTGCCGAGCACGGCCAGGACGGCGCTCAGGACCACCAGGAGAGCGGCGGTCCTTCCCGCCCGCCTCACAGCTGCTGGTTCTTGCGGCGGCCGCTGATCAGGAAGCCGGCGCCGGCGCCGACGACGAGGCCGATGCCGACGTACCACCACACGCCGCCGATCACGTCGTCCCCGCTGTGGACCTGGTCCTTCTCCGTGGCCACGTACCCGGTGTCGGCGGACGGGTCGGGCGTCGTGATGGACGCGGGCTCGGGACCACTCGCGTTCAGCCGGTCGACGAGGTCGACGCCGCCGAAGTCGCGGGCGTCGGTGCCGGTCGCGTGCGCGGCCAGGATCAGCTGCGCGTAGGCGGCGGGGCCGCTCTGCTCGGCCCAGGGCCCGGAGTTCTTCTTCAGCCAGGTCATGGCCTTGGCGGCCCTGTCCTGGTGGCCCGCGGCGGACAGCGCGACGACCGCGTCCGCGGTGTTGCCGAAGTCGGGCTGCGGGGTGGAGTCGGCGGCGCCGGGCATCGGAGCCAGGTCGAGGTGACCGCTGGTGGCGAGGGCGCCCGCGAGGAAGTGGGCGCCGTTCTGGGCGGCCTGCTCGGGCGTGAGACCGGAGCCGGGGTGGCAGCTGGGCGCCTTGGAGGAGGTGTTGTTCCCGACGGCGAGGGCCTTGCCCATCGTGCCGAGCACGGCGGCCGCGGTGGCGTCCGCGTTGGCGGCGAGCTTCCCGGCCTTGTCGGGCTGGTAGGCGAAGGCGCCGCCGTCCTTGCCGCCGCACGGGATCGCGAGCCCCAGCAGCAGGTCGTAGGGGGTCTTGCCGCCCGGGGTGGTGATGTCACCGAGCCGCTGGCCCTGCCGGGCGAGGGCGCCTATCACCAGCGAGGTGGAGTTGGCGTCGCTGGCCGCGCCCGCGGCATAGCCCCAGCCGCCGTCCTCGTTCTGTACGGACTTCAGCCAGCGGACCGAGTCGTTCACGGTCTCCCGGTGCCCGCCCACCTCGACGAGCGCCTGGACGGCGGCCGCGGTGGCGTTGGTGTCCAGCATCGTCTTCCCGGTGCACGGCTGGGAGACGTCGGGCCGGTACGCGGCGTAGGCGCCGTTGGAGCACTGCTGCGCGATCAGCCAGTCCACCGACTTCGCGGCGGGCGTGACGCCCTCGACCCGCTGGGCGAGGAAGGCCAGCGACTGCCGCCAGACACCGTCGTAGGTGGGGTCCTTCGTGCCGTACAGCCCGGAAGGCAGCGCGGCGGACGGTGAGGGGGACGGGGACGGCGCTGCGCTCGCGACCGGGGCAGCGGCCGCACAGAGCACGGTGACGGTGGCGGCGAGCGTTGCCGCTCTGCGGCGTACGGTCATGGCGGGCGGGGCCTCTCCTGCGGGGGGATCCGGGCACAGGCACGCTCACGCACCAGGCTCCGGCCCCGTATACCTCGACGGTGCCGACCACCGGGGTTCCGGTGGTCGCGAGCCGGTCACGACCGCGGACAGGGCATTCCGACTCTCCGTCCTGGATGACGGCTCACGGCTGCGTGGTCAGTGCCGGATTCGCACCGGCTTCCCCCTGAACGGGCATGATGACGACTGGCACACTCTACCGGGCGTCTTCGGACGGGCTCCGGGCCGGTAGCGGCGTGGGCCCCTCCGCCGGGTGGTCAGGCCGTGACGTACGTCTGGTGTGGGCTTCCTTCACCGGGTGGTCAGGCCGTGACGTACGTCCGGGTGCGGGCTTCCTCCGCCGGGTGGTCAGGCCGTGACGTACGTCCGGGTGCGGGCTTCCTCCGCCGGGCGGTCAGGCCGTGACGTACGTCCGGGTGCGGGCTTCCTCCGCCGGGCGGTCAGGCCGTGACGTACGTCCGGGTGCGGGCTTCCTCCGCCAGGCGGTCAGGCCGTGATGTACGTCATGGTGTGGGCTTCCTTCACCGGACGGTCAGGCCGTGACGTACGTCACCGGCTCGCTCCCCGCCACCGCTTCCGCGCGCCCCAGTTTCACCAGCCGCCGCAGATGCGCCTCGGCCTCCGAGACGGCGATGCTCCGAGAACCGTGCGGGATCTGCTCCCAGGGCCGGTTCCACTCCATCCGCTCGGCCAGCTCCCACGGCGTCAGCGGTGTGGCCAGCAGTGCGAGCAGCCCGGTCAGCCGGTCCTCGTGATGGTCCAGGAGTTCCCGTACGCGCCCCGCGGCATCCGCGAACGCGTACTGATGGGCGGGCAGCACCTCCGCGGCCCCGAGCCCGCCGATGCGCTCCAGCGAGTCGAGGTAGTCGCCGAGGGGGTCGGTGACCGTCGTGTCGTCCGGGTCCTCGTACAGCCCGATGTGCGGACTGATCCCCGGCAGCAGGTGATCGCCCGAGAAGAGCCTCCCGCGCCCCGGCAGATTCCCCGGATGCTCCTCCTCCAGATGCAGACAGACATGGCCGGGCGTGTGCCCCGGCGTCCAGATGGCACGCAGCGTGCGCCCCGCCAGATCGAGGAGCTCCCCGGGCACGATCTCCCGGTCCGGAAGCGCGGCCCGCAGCCCCGGCAGGGTCCCCGTCCGGCCCCCATCCGCCGCGGCGGCCCGCAACGGCACGAGGTGCTCCTCGGGCGCACCGACCGCGGTGAGCTTCGCCACGAGGTACTTCAGCCAGGTACCCGGTTCCGACTCCCGGGTCCGGCGCACGATCGCCGCGTCCGCCGCATGCATGGCGATCCAGGCCCCGGACGCCTCACGCACCTGCCCGGACAGCCCGTGGTGATCGGGGTGGTGGTGGGTGATGACCACCCCGTGGATGTCACCGACACCCGTCCCGACGGCGTCGAGTCCGGCGGTGAGCGTGTCCCACGCCTCCGGATCGTCCCAGCCCGTGTCGATCAGGACCGGCCCGCGATCGGTGTCGAGGACGTGCACGAGGGTGTGGCCGAGCGGATTGTCCGGGATGGGGACCTTGATGCTGTGCACGCCGCCGCCGTGGTCGGTCACCTGCGTCATGGGCCCCATCTCTCTCTCGGAGGCGTGCAGTTGTGGTACGTCGCGCCCACTGTAACCAGAACTTATTTCAGTAGTAGCCCCGGTCGACCATCTGATCGGGGTGCGTACGCGCCGTGCGCCGGAGGCCGTGAGGGGCGACCCGTCGTTGTCCGGGCGGGCTTCGTCGCGGCCGTGGACTCCTGGAACTGGAACTGGTATCAGTTCTGACACAGAGTCAGACAGTGAGTCGGGTAACGTGCCGGGCCGCGGGAGGCAGCAGCCATGACCGAGCTTGTCGAACACGGAAAACTGTTCATCGGCGGGGAGTTGGTCGATCCGCTGGGCCGGGATGTCATCGAGGTCATCTCCCCGCACACCGAACAGGTCATCGGCCGGGTGCCGCATGCCTGCGAGGGGGACGTGGACCGGGCCGTGGCCGCCGCCCGGCGGGCGTTCGACGAGGGGCCCTGGCCGCGGGCGACGGTGGACGAGCGGATCGCGGTGATCACCCGGATCAAGGACGCGTTCGCCGCGCGGTACGAGGAGATCGCCCGGGTCATCAGTACGGAGAACGGCACCCCGTACACGTCGAGTGTCATGGTGCAGGCGCTCGCCGCGATGATGGTGTGGGACGCGGCGATCACCGTCGCCCGCGGCTTCTCGTACGAAGAGCGCCGGGACGGGGCCCTCGGGCCGCTGCTCGTGCGCCGTGAGCCGGTGGGGGTGGTCGCGGCGGTGGTGCCGTGGAACGTCCCGCAGTTCACCGCCGCCGCCAAACTCGCGCCCGCGCTGCTCGCCGGCTGCTCCGCCGTGCTCAAGGTCTCGCCCGAATCCCCCCTGGACGCCTACATCCTGGCCGAGATCGCCGCCGAGGCGGGGCTGCCGGAGGGGGTGCTCTCGATCCTGCCGGCCGACCGCGAGGTCAGCGAGTACCTGGTCGGGCATCCCGGCGTCGACAAGGTGTCGTTCACCGGGTCCGTGGCCGCGGGGCGCCGGGTGATGGAGGTCGCCTCCCGCAACCTCACCCGCGTCACGCTGGAACTGGGCGGCAAGTCCGCCGCCGTGATCCTCCCGGACGCCGACCTGGAGGCGGCCGTCGCGGGCATCGTCCCCTTCGCCTGGATGATCAACGGCCAGGCGTGCGTGGCGCAGACCCGCATCCTCGTTCCGCGTTCCCGCTACGACGAGACGGCCGAGGCGTTCGCCGCCGCGGCGGGTGCGCTGAAGGTCGGCGACCCGCTCGACCCCGCCACCGAACTCGGCCCCCTCGTCGCGCGACGCCAGCAGCAGCGCTCACTCGACTACATCCGGATCGGCCAGGACGAGGGCGCCAAGATCCTTACCGGCGGCGGCCGTCCGGCGTCCCAGGAGCGGGGCTGGTACGTCGAGCCGACCCTCTTCGGCGACGTCGACAACGCCATGCGCATCGCCCGCGAGGAGATCTTCGGCCCGGTCATCTGCCTCCTGCCGTACGGCGACGAGGACGAGGCGGTACGGATCGCCAACGACTCCGACTACGGCCTCAGCGGCAGCGTCTGGACCGCAGACACGGAGCGCGGCATCGACGTGGCCCGCCGGGTCAGGACGGGCACCTACAGCGTGAACACCTTCAGTCTCGACATGCTCGGCCCCTTCGGCGGCTACAAGAACTCCGGTCTGGGACGGGAGTTCGGCCCCGAGGGGTACGCCGAGTACTTCGAGCACAAGATGATCCACCTGCCGGCCGGATACGAGGGGGCGTGATGGGGGACCGCTGGTCCGTCGAGGTCGACCGTGGGGTCTGCATCGGCTCCGGGATGTGCGTGAACCAGGCGCCGGGCGGATTCACACTGGACTCCGCCCGGCAGTCCCACCCGTCGGTCCCGGAGACCGACGCCAACGAGACGATCCTCGCCGCGGCCGAGGGGTGTCCGGTCGAGGCGATCACGATCACGCTGATCGGATCGGGGGAGGCCGTCTTCCCGCCGGAGGAGTAGGCGGAGGAGCGGACGGGGGCGGCGACGGGTCGGAAGTCGATCCGCATGACGGCCCGCGCTCCGAAGGCCGTTCATGGCGTGGGTGCCGGCGGCGTGGGCGTGATGGTCACCTGGTCGCCGTCCGGGCCGACGTGGACCGTGACGGCGTTCGGCAGGTGCACGTTGGTGGCGGAGAGGTAGACGGTGTCCGAGGCCGGGTCGAAGTAGAGCTGTGCGGAGTCGGCGCGCACGAGGGTCTCGTCGAGCACTCTGCTGTGGACCCATTGCGCCCCCGCCGGTGCGAACTCGGCGAGTCCGGCGGGAATGGAGATGCTTTCGGGCTCGGCCCCGACGGCCGCCGGCTGCATCTGCGTGGACGCCGTCAGGGCGGCCACCGAGCCGGGGGCGAGCTTCATGAGGGCGCTGACGTGGTAGTCCGTAGGGCCGGGCACTCGGCTGTCCGCGAAGGGGGCCTTCTGCTGCCAGTGCGCCGAGATGATCCGACCGAGCTTCGGTAGGCGCTTGGCCAGCGGCTCGGTGTCAGTGTGGATCTCGGGGGTCTTCGAAGCCTTGACCTTCGCGTCGGTGGCGGATTCGACCACGCAGCCAGTGACCACAGTTGCCGCCAGCAGGAGCGCACTTACCCATGCAATAGATCTTTTACGATCCGTCACTGCCTTCCCCCCACTCAGGGGCCGCTATTCCATCACACGGCCTGCGAGGGTCAACCGGTGCGCTCCCGGAGTCTGCCGGGGCGGGTGCGAACCTACTGTTTGAGCTGGGACCGCGGAGTAGGGCGATGTGCGCTCGGACGTGAACGGGACGCCGTTCTCGGTCTCTTGTGGGTTACAGCGTTTCCGGCCTCCTGGTTGTGCGGTGAGAGCGCCGCCTCCCTTGCAAACCAAGAGGGTGGAAACGCCCAAACAGCGATTTTTGGATTATCTCTGTAGTCAATCGGTATATCTCGGCGTTTGGGTGGCCCTGCCGAGTAGCAAGTTCCCTCTGCAACGTTCGAGGTGAAGGGGACACGAACATGGCTGACTGGAAGAACATCTCCGGTGGTCTCACCACGATCTCCGTCGGGTCGAGGACTCATGTCTGGGG
>NZ_JBHVFF010000003.1:41218-88069 GCF_042801895.1 Streptomyces sp. NPDC057543
GGTGTGAACTCCCTGGGTCAGATCTACCGGTACACCGGGCACGACTCCAATCCCTGGGTGGGTATCCCGGGCAAGGCGGTGGACATCGGCGTGGCTGCCGACGGCACCGTCTACCACGTCAACTCTGCCGGTGCCATCTACCGTTACGCCGGAGACCAGGGGTCCACGGACTGGGTTCCCGTCTCCGGCGGCCTCACCCGGATCTCCGTCGGGTCGAGGACTCATGTCTGGGGTGTGAACTCCCTGGGTCAGATCTACCGGTACACCGGGCACGACTCCAATCCCTGGGTGGGTATCCCGGGCAAGGCGGTGGACATCGGCGTGGCTGCCGACGGCACCGTCTACCACGTCAACTCCGACGGTGCCATCTACCGCTACACCGGAGACCAGCCGAGCTGAGCTCGGACAGCAACTCCGAGGGGCCCATGTCCGGATCGCATGGGCCCCGCCTCCTCTCCACTGGGTACTGTCACAACGCACCATCCGGAGCGGCTCTGTGAGGTGGTCACCTTCGACGAGCGCATGGGGTCACAGGCGCGCAGGGGACCCTCGACGGACCGGGCGGCGCTCAGGTCGCGCACGCGCTGTCCGCGATCACGAAATAGCCCGCCGGTGACTCCCGCAGTGTGTGGGTGACGAAGACGTTGTACAGGCCCATGTTCTCGTTCGAGCCGTTCGCGTACGTGTATCCGCCCGTGGTGTGCGCCCTCCCCGCCGTGACGTGCGCGTAGTTGGTCGCCGTGAAGCACTGGGCGGGCGCGCCGCCGGTCGTGGTCGCCGTCACCTGGGGCGAGGCTGTGCCGGGTGTGCCCGAACCGTCGATCGCCGTCACCGTGTACTGGTAGGCCGTACCAGCGGTGAGGCCCGTGTCGGTGTACGTCGTGGCGGTGGGGGAGGCGACCTTCGTACCGTTGCGGTGGACCGTGTACGAGGCCGCGCCCGGGACCGCGTTCCAGGACAGCGAGGCGCTGTTCGCCGTGACGGCGGTGACCCGCAGGCCGGACGGGGCGGGGAGTTGATCGCCGCCGCCCGGTGTGCCCTGGTCCAGGCCCCAGAAGACGCCCGTGTGGTACGTCGAGCAGATGGTGTTCAGGAAGTACGCCGCCGTGCTCCCGCACTGGTCGGTGCCCGAGCCGGGGCTCACGGCGAGGCCGTGGCCCATGCCGGAGACGGAGTACGTCGCCACGGCGGGCTTCCCCGTGGCGTCGTTGTAGACGCTGCGCGTCGTGTTCCCGGGGAGGGTGTCCGTGGACGACGGGGTCTGGCCGATGCCCCAGACGTCCGTCCACTGGTCGCGCAGGGCCGTGGCGTTGGCGGGGTACACGGTGTAGTCGGAGGTGCCCTGCCAGATCGCCACCCGGGGCCAGGGGCCGGAGTATCCGGGATAGGAGCCGCGTACCTTGTCGCCCCACTGCGCGGGCGTCAGCTTCTGCGGTCCCGTCTGGCAGCCGGACGCCGCCGACTGGCTCGTCGCGCACTGGGCGGGCAGGCCCGAGGCCACGGAGCCGCCCGCGAACACGTCCGGGTACGCGGCCAGCAGGTCGGCCGTCATCCCGCCGCCCGCCGACAGGCCGGTGACGTACACCCGGCGGGCGTCCGAGCCGTACTGCTGCTTCGCGTACTCCACCATCTGCACGATCGAGGCGGCCTCGCCCTTGCCCCTGGTGTCCTCGGCCGGGTCGAACCAGCCGAAGCAGGACAGGGCGTTGTTGGCTGACGTGGTCTGCGGGAAGACCACGGCGAAGCCCCACAGATCGGCGTACTTCGGCCAGCCCGAGTTGGTGTAGTAGGCGTCGGCGGTCTGCGTACAGCCGTGCAGGGCGATCACCAGCGGCGCGTTCGCGGGCAGACCCGCGGGGGCGTACTCGTACATCTGCAGATTGCCCGGGTTGGTGCCGAAGCCGGTGACCTGCTCCAGGCCACCGGCAGCAACGGCCGGCCGCGCCGCTGCCACGGTGCTCAGCGTGGCAGCGACGAGCGCGAGAGCGGCCGTGGACGCGACGCGCCGGAACAGGCGGCGCAGGATCGATGGGCGCACGGGGGCCTCCCTGTTCGGAACGTGCGGGCGTGCGGACACGCGGACTGCTGCCGGAACCTACGAGTCCGGGCCGCCCCGGCCCATGGGGCGGGCCGACATCCCTCGAGCCCCGCTGTGTGCGGCGCCGCCCTTGCGCCGCGAGCGGCCTCCTCAGACTTCGACCGTCGTCGCGAGTTCCTGTCGCACCCGTGCCGCGGCGCCGACCGGTACGGCGTCGGCCCCCAGGGCGCCCCTGACCAGCCGGACGGGGTGGCCGCTGACCGGCGGGTCGGCGGCCAGCGACGCCAGGATGAGGGGTTCCAGCAGGGGCCAGGCGCGGCTGACCCCGCCGCCGATCACCACCGTGGTGATGTCGACGACGCCGGCCGTCATCACGATCGCCCGGGCGATTCCGGCACCGGCGGCCCGGTACACCGCGAGGGCGTCCTGGTCACCGTGGCCGGCGGCCTGCGCGACCTCGCGGGCCGTCAGCCGGCGGCCGGTGCGGTCCGCGTAGCGGGCGCCGATGGAACGGCCGGAGGCCAGGGTCTCCAGATGGCCCCGGCCGCCGCACGAGCAGAGCAGATCACCGAAGCCGGGGATGTGCCCGATCTCGCCGGCCGCGCCGTGCGGCCCGGCGAACAGCGCACCGCCGGTCCACAGCGCGCCGCCGACCCCGGTGCCCAGGGTCATCCCGAGGACGTCCGGCTCGCCGCGCACGGCGCCGCCGGACGCCTCCCCGTAGAGGAAGGCGTTGACGTCGTTGTCCAGGAAGACCGGGACGCCCAGCGCCTCCTCGACGGCGTCCGTCACCCCGAAACCGGCCCAGCCGGTGAAGGAGTCGCTGGCCACCAGGATGCGGCCGGTGGCGGAGTCCACCAGGCCGGCCGCGCCGACCCCGCAACCGGCGAGGCGGCCGGGGGTGCGCTCCAGCAGCGGGGCCAGCGCGCCCAGGGCCGCGCCGATCATGGCCCGGCCGCCGTCGGCCGCCGGGGTCGCCACCTCCGCGCGGTCCAGCACCGTGAGGTCCTCGGCGCAGACCACCACCTGGGTCGTGGTGCCGCCGATGTCCACTCCGGCGAAGAGCGTACGGTCATGGAAGCTCATACCTGCGTCTCCGTCCGGCCGGCCGTGAGGGTGGCCAGGCGTTCGGCTCTGCGGCCGCGCTGGATCACCGGGTCGGGCACCGGCACGGCGGCCAGCAGCCGGCGGGTGTAGTCGGTCTCCGGGTGCAGCAGGGTTGCCCCGGTGGGGCCCTGCTCCTCGATCCGGCCGGCCCGCATCACGACGACGCGCTGCGCGAAGTGCTGTACGACGGCCAGGTCGTGGGAGACGAAGAGACAGGCGAAGCCCAGCTCGTGCTGGAGCTCGGAGATCACTTCGAGCACCGCCTCCTGCACGCTCACGTCGAGCGCGCTGGTGGGCTCGTCGGCGACCAGCAGCCGGGGCTCCAGGACCAGGGCGCGGGCCAGGCTGACCCGCTGGCGCTGACCGCCGGACAGCTCCCGGGGCGCGCGCCGGGCGAGTTCACGCGGCAGCCGGACCCGGTCGAGGACGTCGGCGACCTTGCTCTGGCGGTCCTTGGCGGAGAGCTCGCGGCGGTGCACCCTGAGCGGCTCGGCGACGCATTCGCCGACCGTCATCCGGGCGTCCAGCGAGGCCACCGGGTCCTGGAGGACCACGCCGATACCGGCCCGCAGTGCCCGGCGGGCCCGGGAACGGGTGCGGCCCAGGTCGCTGCCGAACAGCGAGACGGTGCCGGAACTCGGCGGGATCAGACCGAGCGCGACCCGGGACGCGGTGGACTTTCCGGAGCCCGACTCGCCCACCAGACCCAGGGTCTCCCCGGCGTGTACGGCGAGCGAGACCCCGTCAAGGGCGCGCACGGCACCCTTGCCACGGCCGAAGACCACGGAGATGTCGCGGAGTTCGACCACCGGCTCGGTGTCCGGGCGGGCGGCGGCGGCCGGCGCGGCCGGCCGGCCCTCCTCGGCGACCGACAGCCGGGGCACCGCGGCAAGCAGCCGCTCGGTGTACTCGTGGGACGGGCGGAGCAGTACGTCCTCGACCGGTCCGGTCTCCACGATCTCGCCGTGGTACATCACGGCGACCCGGTCGGCGAAGTCCGCGACCACACCCATGTTGTGGGTGACCAGCAGGACGCCGGTGCTGGTCTCGACGGCGAGCCGGCGCAGCAGGTCGAGGATCTCGGCCTGCACCGTGACGTCCAGCGCGGTGGTCGGCTCGTCGGCTATCAGCAGGGCCGGTTCGTTGGCGATGGCCATGGCGATGACCACCCGCTGGCGCTGTCCGCCGGAGAGCTGGAAGGGGTAGGCGGTGGCCCGCCTCTCCGGCTCCGGGATGCCGACCTTGCGGAGGAGTTCGACGGCTTCGGCGGCGGCTTCCTTGGCGGACACCTTGCGGTGGTTGCGGATCACCTCGGCGATCTGCCTGCCGATCCGGGTCAGCGGGTCGAGCGCGGTGGCCGGCTCCTGGAACACCATGGAGACGGTCCGGCCGCGCAGCGCCGCCAGGTCGGTCTCGCGGGTACCGACCACCTGGTGGCCGGCGATGGTGGCGCTGCCGGTGGCACGGGCGTTGCCGGCCAGCAGGCCCATCGCGGCCAGCGCGATGGTGGACTTGCCGGAACCCGACTCGCCGACCAGGGCGAGCGTCTCGCCGGGGCGGACGTGCAGGGAGACACCCCGGACGGCCGGCACCTCGCCGGTCTCGGTGGTGAAGACGACACCGAGGTCGTCGAGTTCGAGAATCGGCCCGGCCTGCGGGGCGGCGGAGCCCTGGGTGGCGGTCATCCGCGTCCCCTCACGTCGAATGCGTCGCGGAGTCCGTCCCCGATCGCGTTGAACGCCCACACCACCAGGATGATGGCCAGGCCCGGCGGCAGGATGAGCCACCAGTAGCCGGAGTAGGCGGCGGTGAGACCGGCCGAGAGCATGCCGCCCCAGTCGGTGGCCGGCGGCTGGACGCCCAGGCCCAGGTAGGAGACGTAGGCGACCAGCAGGATGGCGTCGGCGATCTGGAAGGTGGCCGCGACGATGATGGTCGAGACCGAGTTCGGCAGGATGTGCCGGGTGATCGCTCGGGCGTGCGTCCCGCCGATGGCCCGCAGGGTCAGGACGTAGTCGCGGTTCTTCAGGGAGAGCGTCTCGGCCCTGATCAGCCGGGACGGCACCAGCCAGGAGACGAAACCCAGGATGACGATCAGTCCGGTCAGGCCCGGGGTGGTGATGGCGGAAACCACCAGCAGGATGAAGAGCGCAGGGATGGCGATCCCCGCGTCCACGATCCGCATCATGACGGCGTCGACCCAGCCGCCCGCGTAGCCGGCGACAGCGCCCCACAGGGTGCCGATCACGGTGGCCAGGATGCCTGCGGCGAGGCCGACGATCAGCGACACCTTGCCGCCGTACATCAGCCGGCCCAGCTCGTCGTGGCCGACCGCGTCGGTGCCGAGCCAGTGCGAACCGCTGGGGGCGAGGTTGACCTGCTGGAGCATCGTGTGGGTCTGGTCGGTGGAGTACACCAGCGGACCGACGAAGCAGAGCAGGAAGAAGAAGACCACGACGCCGAGCCCGACCACGGCGAGCCGGTTGCGCAGGAAGCGCCGGACGGCGAGCCGGGAGCCGGACGCCGTGACGGCGGCGGTGGCCGTGCCGGGCGCCTGGCCCGGCTGGATGACGGCGCTCATGCCCGGCCTGCCTTCACTCGGGGGTCGATGATCCGCTGGACGATGTCGGCGAGCAGCGTGCCGACCACCGTGGCGACCGCGATGACCAGCACGCAGCCCAGCAGCACCGGGTAGTCGGAGGACTGCGCGGCGGTCCAGAAGAGCAGCCCCATACCGGGGTAGTTGAAGAGCTGCTCGACCACCAGGGCGCCGCCGAACAGCACCGGCACGTAGTAGCCGAGCATGGCGACCACCGGCGTCAGCGAGTTGCGGAACACATGCCGCCACAGGATGGCGCGGGAGCGGGAACCGCCGGCCCGCGCCGTCCTGACGTAGTCCTCGGAGAGGTTCTCCAGGGTGGCCGCCCGCATGTAGCGGCTGAACACCGCGATCATCGAGGCGGCACCGGCCACGACCGGCAGCACCAGCGCCTGCGGTTCGGAGAACACCTGGGCGAGCGTGTCCCCCTGCGGGGCCTGGGACGGGAACCACGGCAGCACCTGGCTGAACACCATGACCAGGATCAGCCCGAGGAAGTACACGGGCGTGGAGTAGGCGATGAAGCTCAGCGTGGTGATGACGTAGTCGACCGGCTTGTTGCGCCGGACGGCCTGCCACATGCCCAGCGGGATGGCCAGCACGAGGCCGAGAAACGCCGACAGGGCGGTGAGGACCAGGGTCTTGGCCAGCCGCTCGGTGATGAGCTGGGAGACCGGCTCATTGAGGGTGTACGAGGTTCCGAGGTCGCCGTGCAGCAGCTGGTTCAGGTAGTAGAAGTACTGCACGGGGAGTGGCTTGTCGAGGCCCTGCTCGTGGTTGAAGGACGCGATCTGCTGCGCTGTGGCCTGCGGACCGAGGATCCCGCGAGCGGGACCCCCGGGCAGGGCGTGCAGCAGACCGAAGACCACGATCGTCACGATGACGATCACCACGACGGCTTGGAGGACTCGCCTGATCAGGTACGAGGAAGTACTCATGTGTTTTCCGGTCGCTTCGGCTCAGTGGTACGCGGGGTCACCGGCCGGACTCACTTGGTCGTCCACTTCCACATGGCGGGGTGGAAGTTGGCGAGCGAGTCCTGGGCGAAGCCGTCCAGGCCCTTCTTGACCACGGAGACCTGGTAGTCCGGCTCCGGCAGCCAGATGACCGGGAGGTCCTTGGCCAGGGCCGCGCTGTACTTCTGCACCGCCTCGTCGGAGGAGGAGGTGGTGGTCTGGGTGATCAGCTTGTCCACGGCGGGGTTGGAGTAGCTGCCGAAGTTGGAGCCGCCGCCGGTGGCGAAGAGCGAGTCACCGCTCGGGTAGGCCGGGAAGTACCAGCTGCCCGCGGTGCCGAAGAACGACAGCTGCCACTTGCAGCCGGCCTGGTCGGCCTTGCACTGGCCGGCCTGCGAGAGGACCGAGTTGACCGGGGCGGTCTTGATGGTGAAGTCGATGCCGGTCTTGGCGAACGACGACTGCAGGGCGCTCATCATGTTGTCGGTCACGGTCGAACCGGACTGCGAGAGCACCTGCATCCGGAACTTGGTGCCCTTGTCCACGCCGGCGCCGCACTGGTTGTCGCCGGTGCCCGGCGCGGTGCACACCATGGTGCCGTTCTGCTCGGTCCAGCCGTGGCCGGTCAGCAGCTGCTTCGCCTTGGCGGTGGAGAACGGGTAAGGGTTGTTCTTCTGCTCCGACGAGACGAAGGACGAGCTCTGGCCCTGCGGGATCGGGCCGTAGGTGGGGACCGCGGTGCCGTTGAAGACGACCTTGGAGAGGGTGGTCTGATCCACCGACATCTGGATCGCCTGGCGGGCGTAGAGCTGCTTGAACACAGCGCCCATGGCGGGGTTGTTGAAGTTGTAGGGCATGTACGTGATGGCCCAGCCCGACCACGGCTTCACCGTGTAGCCCTTGGCGGTGAAGGACGACTCCTGGCTGAGGTTGGTCGCGTTGATGTAGCCGTAGTCGACCGTGCCTGCCCGGAGCGCGTTCTCCTCGGCGTCCGTGGTGGTGAACGGCAGCAGGTTCACGGTCTTGATGTTGGCCTTGCCGCCGCCGTCGTACTTGGCGTTGGCCGTCAGCTGGACCTTGCCGGCCGTGGAGAACGACTTGATGGTGTACGGGCCGCTGACCGTCTTCCAGAGTGGGTCGGTGGCGTAACCGGAGATCTTCTTGGCGGCGTCGTTCAGGTACGCCCAGACCTTCTTGGCGCCCGCCGCGGTGCGGTCGAGGTCCGACACGCTGCCCGAGTCGCTGGTCTTGTCCCAGACGTGCTGCGGCATCGGGCGGATCATGCTCAACTCGTTGGCGAGCATCCACTGCTGGTTGTACGCCTGGTCGAAGGTGATGGTGAAGTGCGTGTCGTCGACGGTCTTCAGCGAGGTCCAGTTGTCCGGCGCCTTGCCCGGGCTGTAGCTGGCCCAGTCGGCCTTGTTGGCCTTGACCAGGTTGAACCAGAACTCCACGTCGCGGGAGGTGATCTGCTTGCCGTCGCTCCAGTGCCGGTCGCCGAGCGTGATCGTGACGCTCTTGCTGTCCTTGGCGAAGTCGGCGGCGGTGGCGAGCGAGTTGTCCTTGTTCCAGCCGACCTTGCCGGCGGAGCCGTCGTACGCGATCAGCGGCTCCCAGAGGGACTGGGATATGGAGGAGTTGTTGGTGTTCAGGTGCGCGGCGGTGCCGACCGGGAGGATCCAGTTCGGCGTGAAGTTGGCCGGCAGCGCGTAGTTGATGGTGTCCGACGAGCCGGAGGCGGACGACGACGAGGTGCCGCCCCCGGAACAACCGGTCAGCAGAGCACCCGCGGTGACAGCGGCGCCCGCGACAAGGGCCCAGCGGCGGCTGTTCGCCGTGTGAGCAAGGAACATGACTCTCCTCAGAGTGAAAGGACCCGTATGTCCGGGACCGGCACTGCGTTCACGACAGCTAACGCCGGGCGCGCCGAAGAAACAAACAAGAATTAGTAAAAAGTAAGTTACTGCACCTCCGACAAAAGCCCTCTCGCCTCGATCGCTTCTCTCGATTGGGGGCATTTGGGTGGATTGAATGGGTTTCAAGCAGGGCCTACTTCCTTCGCGAAGCTGTTCCCCCGCGCCGAACGCGGGCGTATTGTCTTCGCCACACCCACCGTTGCGGAAGTTACTTCGTACATGACTGAAATAAGTGCATGGGACCGCAGGGCCACAAAAGGCACTCCAGCCCTCGCCGCGCGGGTCCTTGAACTCGTCGCATCGGGCCAGGCCTCGTCACGCGCCGAACTCGCCGGACTGCTGGGGGCTGCCGCCTCCACCATCTCTCTCACCGTGGCCCATTTGGTGGAGCGCGGGCTGATCGCCGAGGAGGGCACCCAGTCGTCCACCGGCGGGCGCCCCCGCAAAGTACTGAGACTGGGAAGCAACGACGAGTTCGCGGTCGCCGCCGACCTCGGCGGCCGGCACGCCCGGATCGGTGTGGTGCTGCCCGGCGGCGGTCTGACCGATGTCTCGACCGTCCCCTTCGAGATCGCCGACGGCCCCGAGGCGGCTCTGCCCCGGCTCGCCGAAACCCTGGAGGCGCTGGCCGAACAGCGCGGACGTGGCCGGCTGCGCGGGGTCGGGCTCTCGCTGCCCGGGCCGGTGGACATCGCGTCGGGGTCGGTCGTCCTGCCGTCGCGGATGCCGGGCTGGAACCGTTTCCCGGTCACCGCCTGGCTGGAGGAACGCTTCGGTGTCCCGGCCGCCGTGGACAACGACGCCAACTGCATGGCGATCGGCGAGCACACCGTACGGCCCGCCGAGCACCGGCAGACGATCATGGTGAAGATCGGCTCCGCGATCGGCGCCGGCGTCATCGCCGACGGACGCCTCTACCGGGGCGCCACCGGCGCGGCCGGTGACATCACCCACATCCGGATCGACGGCGGCGCCGACATCCCCTGCTCCTGCGGCAACACCGGCTGCCTGGAGACCGTGGCGTCCGGCGCCGCCCTGGTCCGCATCCTGCGCGAGCGCGGGGCCGACGTCAGCAGCACCGAGGACGTGGCCCGGCTGGCCGTCGACGCCGACCCGGAGGCCACCCGCGCGGTCCGCAGGGCCGGCGACTACCTCGGCCAAGTGCTCGCCGCCAACGTCAACTTCTTCAACCCGGACGCGGTCTACCTCGGCGGCATTCTCTCCACCCTGGAGCCGTTCGTCGCCGCCGTGCGCAGCCAGCTCTACGAGAGCTGCCACCCGCTGGTCACCCAACACCTCACCATCGAACGGGCCAGCCTGGGCGCCGACGCAGGACTGGTCGGCGCCGGGCAGTTCGCCCTGCAGCGCGCCCTGGCCCGCGCCCTGAGCGAGGTCGGCGCCGCCGACCGGTTCAGCGCCCCAGCGCCCCGCCACGCCTGACGCCCCACCCCCCTACGAGGAGCCATGTCGCAATCCCGCACCGCCGCAGCCCGCCCGGTCATAGCCATCGCCGGACTCGGCATCGAGTCGTCCACCTTCTCCCCCGCTCGCACCCAGGCCGCCGCCTTCCACCCCTCGCGCGGCGCCGAAGTGCTGGACCGCTACCCCTTCCTGGCCCCCGGTGAGGAACTGCGCGAGGCGGCCGACTGGCACGGCGCCCTGGTCGGCAAGTCGCTGCCGGGCGGCACCGTCACCGCCGCCGCCTGGACCGAGCTGACCGACGAGCTGATCGAACGGCTCGCCGCGCTGCCCCACCCGGACGGCCTCTGGTACGACATCCACGGCGCGATGACCGTGGAGGGCATCGACGACGCCGAGGCGGTCCTGCTGGAGCGCATCCGCGCCACCGTCGGCCCCGACGTCATCATCTCCACGTCGATGGACCTGCACGGCAACGTCTCACGCGAACTCGCCCACGGCAGCGACCTGATCACCTGCTACCGGATGGCCCCGCACGAGGACCACATGGAGACCAAGGAGCGGGCCGTCCGTAACCTGGTGGACCTGCTGGCCTCCGGCGCGCCCCGCCCGGTCAAGGCGTGGGTGCCGGTGCCGGTGCTGCTGGCCGGCGAGCAGACCTCCACCCGGATCGAGCCGGCCAGGAGCGTGTACGCGGCTGTTGACGAGGTCGAGGCCATGGACGGCGTGATCGACGCCGCGATATGGGTCGGCTACGCCTGGGCCGACGAACCGCGCAACCGGGCCGTGGTGGTGGTCACCGGCACCGACCGGTCCGCCGTCTCGGCCGGTGCCGAGCGCCTGGCCCAGGGCTTCTGGAAGGCCCGCGACGACTTCGACTTCGTCGCCCCGACCGGCACCTTCGACGGCATCCTGGACGAGGCCCTGGACTCCGACCAGCGCCCGTACTTCATCAGCGACACCGGGGACAACCCGACGGCCGGGGGCGCCGGCGACGTGACCTGGGGCCTGACCCGGCTGCTGGCCCGCCCGGAGTTCCAGAAGGACGATGGCCCGACCGTCATCTACGCCTCGGTGCCGGGACCGGCCGCGGTCGAGACCGCCGTCGCCGCGGGTGTCGGCGCCACCGTCACGGTCACCGCCGGCGCCGAGGTGGACGACCGGCACGCGGGCCCGGTCACCCTGACCGGCACGGTGCATGCCATCCGGCACGGCGACCGCGACGCCCGGACCGAGGTCGTGATCCGGGTCGGCAGCGTGTACGCGATCCTCACCGGGCTCCGCAAGCCCTACCACCACGAGCACGACTTCACCGACCTGGACCTCGACCCGCGCGGCGCCGACATCGTGATCGTGAAGATCGGCTACCTGGAGCCGGAACTCTTCGACATGTCGGTCGGGTGGAAGATGGCGCTCACCCCCGGCGGTGTGGACCAGGACCTGGTACGCCTGGGCCACCACCGCATCCGCCGCCCGATGTTCCCCTTCGACCGCGAGATGGCCGACCCGGATCTGTCCGCCCGCCTCATCTCCGCCTCCGACCAGCCGCTGACCGGGGACGACGAGTGACCGCACGCGCCGCCCTGGAGATCGCCGTCACCTCACCGGCCGGCGCCCGGACCGCCCGGGAGCACGGCGCCGACCGGGTCGAACTCTGCGTCGCCCTGGAGCTGGGCGGCCTGACCCCGTCGGCAGCCCTGGTGGAGGCGGTCGCCGCGGAAGGGCTGCCGGTGCAGGTGCTGGTCAGGTGCCGGCCCGGCGACTTCGTCCATGACGCGGAGGAGATCGCGCTCATGGCCGCCGAGGTGCGGTCCGTCATCGCCTCCGGTGCCTCCGGCGTGGTGATCGGCGCGCTGACCGTCGACGGCGCCCTGGACACCGTGGCGGTCGCCCGGCTCGCCGAAGCGGCCCGAGCCCCGGGCCGCCCGGTGGACATCACCCTGCACCGCGCCGTCGACCAGTCCGCCGACCCGGTGGCCACCGCCGCACTGCTGCCTTCACTCGGTCTCACCCGGGTCCTCACCTCGGGCGGCGCTCCCGCCGCGGCCGACGGGCTGGCGGCGATCGCCGCGATGGCCGCCGCCGCACCCGGGGTGCAGGTGATGGCCGGCGGCGGCGTGCGCCCCGCCGACATCCCGGCCCTGACCTCGGCCGGCGTCGCCGCTGTCCACCTCTCCGCCAAGGCCAGGGCGCTGCCCCGGCGCGGCGGCAAGTGGATACCGCTCGGCGCCGGGGGCGCGTCGGCCGAGCAGGACACCCATTTCGTCACCGATCCCGAAGTGGTGGCCGAGGCACGGCGGGCGGTGGAGGCGGCGGGCTGACCTCGGACCGGGGCACGAGCCGGCGGTACGCGACGGACTCGCCCCGCCCCCGTCTCGGCGAAGGCCCCGGCACCCTGCCCTCCTACACCTCTGCCGCGGCGACATCCGCCCCGGTGGGCCGTACCCCCGGACGCCGCCCGCCGACAGCCTCGGACCCGGCGCCGCGATCGCCCCGGACGCCGCCCGCTCACGGCCCCCGGCGAGGGCCCGCACCATGTATGCCGCCACCATGCCGAGGTACGACGGTGTGTGCACCGACCCCGTGTGACGCGGGCTCCGGCCTCCTTACGGTGACGACCATGGAGACTCCTCAGAGCCCGGATCACGGGCCCGCCCCGCACGCCGCCCCGGCCACCGTCCCGCCGCTTGCCGCCGGTCCCTCGCCGTCGCCCACGGACCGGCTCCTCGCCGGACGCACCGCCCTGGTCACGGGGGCGGCGAGCGGGATCGGGCGGGCCTGCGCACAGGCCCTGGCCGCCGCGGGGGCCCACGTCCACGTGGTGGACAAGGCCGCCGACGCCGCCGAGGACCTGGCCCGGGCGATCGGCGGGACGGCGTGGGTCCTCGATCTCTCCGTCCCCGACGCGGTCGACACGCTGCCCGCCGACGCGGACATCGTGGTCAACAACGCCGGGCTCCAGCACGTCGCCCCCGTGCACGCGTTTCCGCCGGACCGCTTCGCGCTGATCCAGCGGGTCATGGTGGAGGCCCCGTTCCGCATCTTGCGCCGGACCCTGCCGAGCATGTACGAACGCGGCTGGGGGCGCGTGGTCAACATCTCGTCCGTCCACGGTCTGCGGGCCAGCCCCTACAAATCGGCCTATGTGACGGCCAAGCACGCACTGGAGGGACTCAGCAAGGTGGTCGCGCTCGAAGCGGCGGAGCACGGGGTGACGAGCAACTGCGTCAACCCCGGGTACGTACGCACGCCCCTGGTCGAGAACCAGATCGCGGACCAGGCCCTCGCACACGGCATCTCCGAGGAGGAGGTCGTGAGCCGGATCATGCTGGAACGCAGCGCGATCAAGCGCCTGATCGAACCCGACGAGGTCGCCGAGGCCGTGCTGTGGCTCTGCGGGCCGCGTACCGGGCACATCACCGGCACCTCCCTCTCCATGGACGGCGGCTGGACCGCCAACTGATCCCCCGCCCCCTACGAACGCCGGTCGCCCATGTCTGAACCGTCCGCCTCCGCCGCGCCCCATCTGCGGGGCCTCCTCGATCTGCTGGCCGACGACGCCCCCGCCGAGGCGTTGGGCGCCGTCTCCTCACAGGCGCGTGCCGCCGGGGTGCCCGCAGGCGATCTGGCGGAGGTGGAGCGGGCCACCGCCACCGCCCTGCGGATCAGGGGCGCCCTGCGCCAGCACCGGCGCCGCGAGCTCCAGCTCACCGCGCTCTTCGACACGGCGGGCGACCTGGCCGCCTCCCGCGACCTGGATGACGTGCTGAACGCCATCGTCCGCCGCGCCAGGATGCTGCTGGGTACGGACACCGCGTATCTCACGCTCCCCGACGAGGAGGCCGGGGACACCTACATGCGGGTCACCGACGGGTCGGTGTCGCTGCTCTTCCAGCGGCTGCGGCTGGAGCTCGGCCATGGGCTCGGCGGTCTGGTGGCGCAGACCGCGAGCCCGTACGCGACCCCCGACTACCGCACCGACGAGCGCTTCCACCACACCCGCAACATCAACGCCGGCGTGCTCGACGAGGGGCTCGTCGCCATTCTGGGCGTGCCCCTGCTCCTGGGCTCCAGCCGCGGCGGTACGGGAAAGGTCATCGGCGTCCTCTTCGCCGCCGACCGCGCGCCGCGCGTCTTCAGCCCCGACGAGGTCGCCCTGCTCTGCTCGCTCGCCGCTCATGCCGCGATCGCCATCGACACCGCCCGCGCACTCGCCGACACCCGGTCCGCGCTGGACGAACTCGCCGAGACGAACGCCGAACTGGCCGAGGCCAACGCGGCCGTACGGGCCCACTCGGCGGCCATGCAACGGGCCGAGGAGTCCCACGACCGGCTGACCGACCTGGTGCTGCGCGGCCGTGACGTCAAGGACGTAGCCGCGGCGGTCGCGGGGCTGCTGGACTCCCCGCTCACCATCCACGACCCCGGCGGGCGGCCCCTGGCGGCCGTCCGGCCCGACGGTGCGGACTTCGCCGCCGACAGCATGGACGCCGGGTGGCTGGCCGAGACCGCCGAGGAGTCCCGTACGGGAGCCCGGGCCGTGCACCGCGACGGGCGGGTGATCTGCGCCGTCCTCGCCGGGCAGGAACTCCTGGCCGGCCTGGTCCTGCACCGCCGCGCACCGCTCGACGACTCCGACCGGCGGCTGTTCGAGCGTGCCTCGGTGGTCACGGGTCTCCTGCTGCTGTTGCGGCGCACGGTCGCCGAGACCGAGAACCGGGTCCGCGGTGAGCTGATCAGCGACCTGCTCACCGACGCGGACCGCGACCCGGCCGGGCTCGCCGAACGCGGCCGGCGCCTCGGTATCGACCTCGACCGCCCGCATCTGCTGCTGGTGGCCGAGAGCGGCACCCGGGAACGGCTGGCCCCTGCCGCGATGCGCTATCTGTTCGGCGGTGACATCCACGGGGTGAGCGCCGAACACGCCGGAAACGTGGTGCTGTTGATCGATGCCGGAGACCATGGTCCGGCCGCCGGTGACGCGGCGCGCGCTGCGGCGGCACAGCTCGGACAGCTGATCCAGGCCCCCGTCACCGTCGCCGCCACCGGACCGGCCCGCGGCGCCCGGGAGTTGGCCTCCGCGTACGGGGAGGCTGCCCGATGCCTGCGCGCCATGCGGGTCCTGGGGCGTACGGGGGAAGGCGCCTGCGTCGAGGAACTCGGCTTCCTGGGCGTCGTGTTGGGCAACGCCCAGGACGTCGACGGCTTCGTCCGGGCGACGCTGGGTCCCTTGCTGGAGTACGACGCGCAGCGCGGCACCCATCTCGTGCGGACGCTCGACGCCTATTTCGGGTCCGGGGGCAGCCTCATCCGCGCCAAGGACGAACTCCACGTGCATGTGAACACGGTGGTGCAGCGGCTGGACCGGGTGCAGGTGCTGCTGGGGCGCGACTGGAACGAGCCCGGCCGCGCGCTGGAGCTGCAACTCGCTTTGCGGTTGCATGCGTTGACGGGCGAGCGGCAGGAGCGGTAGGGGGCCGTCCGGGCGCTTGGGGGCGGGTTCCGCTACCCGTGTCCTCAAGCGCCGGACGGGTTGGACGTGTGTCCTCAAGCGCCGGACGGGTTGGACGTGTATCCCCAAGCGCCGGACCGGCCGGGACAGTGTCCTCAATCGTCGGACGACGGCCCCAGGGCGCCGGTCATCGTCAGCAAGTGGCTCACGATCTCGTTGCCGCCCGGTTCTCCCGTCAGCAGCGTGTAGTGGTTGACGCCCCGTACCGGTACCGGCGTCACCCCGGTCCCCCCGAGGTCGGCCGCCGCAAGGCGGGTCTCGTCGTACAGGCCCTGCTCCTCGTTCATCAGGCCCCGCTGCGCCCACAGCAGTGTCGCCGGGGCCGGTAGTTTCCGTACCGCCGTCAGCACCTCCTCGTCGAAGAGGTTGATGCCGTCCGCGCGTACGGCATCGATCCGGCAGCTGGAGTGCATGGCGGGTTCGGCGCCGGTCAGATCGCGCTGGATGTACGCGTCCACCTCGGCCGACCAGGCATCCGCGAACGCGGGGTGCGCCTGCCAGAAGGAGCGGTACGCGGCCCGGTCCGGGAAGGTCATCGACAGCCGGTCCATGGCCGGGCCGATCACGGCGGTCAGCAGCTCGTCCGGGGAGAGGTGCGTGGGGGCGGGGAAGCCGATGCCGCCGTCGACGAGCAGCAGCGGCCCGAACCGTTCCGGATGGCGTACGGCGGCCAGCGCCGTCACGAACGCGCCCATCGAATGGCCCGCCAGCACCACCCGGCCCAGGCCCAGGGCCTCCGCCAGCGCGGCGACGTCATCGGCGTGCCGGGCGATCCCGTACGGCCCCGGCAGGGCACAACTCCCGGCCCTGCCGCGCAGATCCGGGGCGATCAGGGTGACGCGGCCGGCCAACAGACGGGCCACCGGGCCCCAGGACAGCGCGTTGGCCGTGATGCCGTGCAGGGCGACGACGACCGGGGCGTCCGGCTCCCGGGCCGGCCACCGCAGTACCGCCAACTCGCCGCCGTTCACGGGGACCTGAATCTCTTCGTACGGAATCACGGCTGTCCGTTCTCCTTCCGGGCGCGCTTCACGGGTGTTTCGTCGGCGGGGCCGCGGCGCGGCACCAGCCGGGACGGCAGCCGGGCCAGGCCGCCGGGCAGCAGGTGTACCACGGCCACGAACAGCACGCCGAGCAGGAACAGCGGCTGGGAGAGCGGCACCCGCAGCACGGCGGGCAGCTCGGCGACCGCGCCCGACCCGGCCAGATCGCCGAGCCGGTGATCGGCCCAGGTGTAGAGGATGCCGCCGACCATCGGGCCCCAGCGGGTGCCCGATCCGCCCAGTACCACCATCACCAGCAGGGAGAGGGTGAAGTCGGAGGTGGTCGTCTGCGGGGTCGAGCCGCCGGTGAGCAGCAGGTGGACGAGGCCGCCGAGCGCGGCCAGCGCACCCGCCAGGACGAACGCCGTCAGCTTGAAGCCGTACGGCTTCAACCCCAGTACCTCCACCCGGCGTTCGTTCTCCTTGATGCCCTCCCAGACCCGTCCGGTGGGGGAGCGGACCGCCCAGTGGACGACGGCGAGGGTGAGGACCAGATAGGCGAGCGCCACCCAGTAGAGGTTCGCGGTGTGCTCGATGCCCACGAGCCCGGACGGCAGCAGCTCGGCGGGGGCGGCCCGGCCCTCCTCGCCGCCGGTCAGACCGCCCGGGTTGCGGGAGACCAGGATCGAGCCCGCCTGGGCGAAGGCCAGCGTCACCATGGAGAAGCCGATCCCGGTGACCCGCAGGCTCACCGACCCCAGCACCAGCGCGAGCGCGATCCCGCAACAGAGGCCGAGCAGCGCGGACACGGCGAAGGGGAGGCCCGCCTCCAGCAGGAACAGATTGGTGGCGTAGCTGCCCGCGGCGAAGTAGAGCGCATGCCCGAAGGAGAGCAGCCCGGTGCGGCCGAGCAGCAGGTCGTAACCGGTCGCCAACGCCCCGAACAGCAGACAGGTGGCGAGGAGTTGGAGACTGCCCGGGCTGCCGAGCGGGCCGTCCAGGAGACCCGGCAGCGGAAGTGCGCTGTACGGCGCGACCGCGAGGATCAGCAGTGCGGCGGCGGGCCACCAGCGGCGCAGCAGCCGGGCGGCGTTCCCGGGGGACGGCGCGAGGGCGGGCCCGTCGCCGGTGCGGTCGTGTGTCTCGGTGACGGTGCTCACGCGAGCCTCCCGGTCAGTCCGCGCGGCCGGACGAGCAGCAGCGCGGCGAGCAGGACGACGACGGCCAGGTCGCCGAGGCCCGCTGCGGTGTAGTAGTTGGCGAACTGCTGGACCAGGCCGATGACGACGGACGCCACGGCGGCGCCGGTCACCGAGCCCATGCCCCCGGTGACGACCACGACGAACGCGAAGATCAGCAACGAGGTGCCCTGGCGGGGGTCGACCGAGCCGAAGTACAGGCCGCCGAGCGCCCCGCCGAGGGCGGCGGCGCAGCCGCCGATCGCGAAGACGAGCGTGAACGCCCGGCGCACGTCGATGCCGAGAGCGGTGACCATCGCCCGGTCCTCGACCCCGGCCCGTACCACCAGACCGTGCCGGGTGCGGCCGAGGAAGAGCCGCAGGGCCACGAGTACGACGACCGCCGCCGCGACCAGTACCAGCCGGTTGACCGGGACCCGCGCCCCGAGCAGCCCGAAGGTGCCGGACAGGGCCTCGGGCCCCGGGAAGGTCCGGGCGTCCGAGCCCCAGATCCCCGACAGCAGCGCCGGGACGGCCAGCCCCACCCCGACCGTGGCGAGGACCTGCTCGCGGGGCCGGGTGTAGAGCGGGCGGACGACGGCGAGCTCCAGCAGCACGGCGGCCGCGGTGCCCACCGCCGTGCCGAACAGCACCGCGAGGACGAAGCCCGCACCGCCCGGGCCGGCGCCGGGCAGATTCCCGGACGCCGCCCACCAGGTGCCGTACGCGCCGATGGAGAGCAGCGCCCCGTGCGCGAAGTTGAGCACGTCCATCAGTCCGAAGATCAGTGAGAGTCCCGAGGCGATCAGGAAGTAGAGCGCTCCCAGACCGAGTCCGGTCATGGTGAGCAGGACGACGGTGGACATCAGGAATCCGCCTCCACGGGGTGCGTAGTGAGCGGGCCGTGGCCCACGCCGAGGAGCCTGCGTGCCGCCTCCGCGTCGCCCAGCAGTTCGGCGGTCGGTCCTTGATGGGCCGTCAGGCCGTCGGCGAGCACCGCGCAGTGCTCGGCCAGGCGGCGTACGACGGCGAGGTTCTGCTCCACGAGCAGTACCGGCACCGCCTCGGCGGCCCGCTCCAGCACCTGGGCGACCTCGGTGACCACTTTGGGCGCCAGGCCCTTGGTGGGTTCGTCGGCGATGATCAGCCGGTTGCCGTTGAGAAGCGTGCGGCCAATGGCCACCATCTGCTGTTGCCCGCCGGACAGTGTTCCGGCCAACTGCCGCTCACGGAGCTTCAGTTCGGGGAAGAGTTCATGGACGAGCGGGTACGCGGGCTCGCCCGCGCCGCGCCGTTCCGCCAGGCGCAGATTCTCCGCGACTGTCAGTCCGGCGAAGATCCCCCGGTCCTCGGGGGCGTAGCCGATGCCCAGCCGCACCACGGTGTGGGTGGGCATCGATACGGTCTCCTCGCCGTCCAGCCGCACGCTGCCGGTGCGCGGGACGAGGCCGAGGATGCCGCGTACGGTCGTGGTCTTCCCGGCCCCGTTGCGGCCGAGGAGCGCGGTCACTCCGTGCGGGGCGACGTCCAGGTCCACGCCGTGCAGGATGTGCCGGCCGCCGATCAGGACCCGCAGGTCCCGCACGGCGAGCAGAGGTTCCGTCGTCACAACCCTTCCCCGAGGTAAGCCTGTTGCACGGTCGGATCGGCCGTCACGGCGTCGGGGGTGTCCAGTGCCAGCAGCCGGCCGTGGTGCATCACGGCGAGCCGGTCGGCCAGGCCCAGCAGGACGTCCATGTGGTGCTCGACCATCAGGACGGTGCGTCCCTCGTCCCGGTGCAGGGTGCGGATCAGTTCGGTCAGCGCGGGTACTTCCTCCGCGCTCACCCCGGCCATCGGCTCGTCCAGCAGCATCAGCCGCGGCTCGCCCACCAGCAGCACCGCCAGCTCCAGCTTCCGCTTCTCGCCGTGCGACAGCTCGGACGCCGTCGCCCGGGCCCGGTGGCCGAGACCGGTGCGCTCCAGTACGCCGGCCACCTCGGCGGTGTACGGGGAGGCGCGCCGCCACAGCCGGTACGAACCGCCCCCGGCCGCCTGCGCGGCGAGCCGGACGTGGTCGGCCACGGTCATCCCCGGCCAGAGACTCGACGTCTGGAAGGTGCGGCCGACGCCGCGCCGCGCCCGTGCGTGCGCGGGGCGGTCCGTCATGTCCGTACCGTCGAGCGCGATCGTGCCCGACGTGGCCATGGTCAGCCCGCTGATCAGGTTGAACAGGGAGGTCTTGCCGGCCCCGTTGGGGCCGATGAAGGCGAGGAACTCGCCCTCGTGGACGCTCAGCGTGACGTCCTCGACGATCGTCGCCCCGCCGACACCCCAGCCGAGCCCCTCCAGTTGAAGCACCGGTGCGGTGCTCCGCGTCCCGTCCGGGCGCTCCGCGGTGGTGTCCGGTGTGCCCGGTACGGTCATCGGTCAGCCCGCCGAGGGCTTGGCGGGCGGCGCCACCTCGTCCATCGGTTCGGTGCGCACCAGCTCCGGCACGGCACTGGGGCCCGTCCCCTTGAGCTTCGCGACGAACATCGGCTGCACCAGCGCGTGGTCCTCGGCGCGGACCTGCTCCTTGCCCTTCACCCCGTCGAAACTCCAGCCCTCCAGGGCCTTCACCATGGCGGCGGAATCGGTGGCGCCGCCCTCCTCGACGGCGCGCACGACCATCTGCGCCGCGGTGAAGCCGTCAGGGGTGAACAGGTCCGGGGTGCCGCCGGCCTTCGTGACGGAGTCGATCATGGACTTCTCCACGGCGTTGCCGCCGCCCGCGCCCGGGAAGTAGTGCGCCAGGAACGACACCTTGGAGCCGGCGTTCCCGAAGACCGGGTACGAGGCGGTTCCGGCGAGCCCCGTGACGACCTTGCTCGCCCCCAGCACGCCCTGCTGGTCCAGCGCCGTCCACAGCGCCGGTGCGGTGGAGCCGGCCCAGGCGACGAAGACGAGATCGGGCCCGCCCGCCTTCACCTGCCGGGCGAACGGGGTCAGGTCCGTGGCGCTGGGCGGAGCCAGTACGGAGCCCACCTTCGCGCCCTTGGCGCCGAGGACGGCCTTCACCGCGGCGACGTTCGCCTGGCCGAAGGTGGAGTCCTGGGCCAGCACCGTGACCTTCTTGCCCTTGGCCTCGCCGAGCATCGCCCCGGCGGTCAGGATGTCCTGGTAGGACTGCCGGCCCGAGCGGAAGGTGTAGTCGTTGATCCCGGTCACGGCGTCGGTGGCGGCCGGGCCGCTGATGTACAGCACCTTGTTCTGGGCGGCGAGCGGCGCCATCTGGAGGGCCACCCCGGAGTCGGTGGTGCCGGCCAGCACCTTGTAGCCCTTGCCGATCAGGTTCTTGGCCGCGGCGACCGCCTTGCCCGGGTCGCCCGCGTCGTCCTGCTCGGTGACCTCGATACGGTGCCCGGCGACCTTGTTGGTGCCCTTCGTCGCGTAGTCCAGGCCCGCCATGAACCCGTCGCGGTACTGCTTCCCGTAGTCCGCGAGCAGCCCCGTACGGGAGTAGACCAGGCCCACCTTCACGCTCTGGTCCTTCGCGCCCTTCCCGGACGCGGCATCGTCCTCGCCCGCCTTTCCGGCGGCGGTGCAGCCGACCAGCAGGAGGCCGGCCGAGGCGAGTGTGGCGACGGCGGCGAGGGATCTGTGGTGACGGACGGTTCCTGGGGCTCTGCGACGCATGGTGACCGGCTCCTAGGCGTGTACCTGTGATGTCGCCGAACCGTATGAACACCGTGCCGCCGTCGACATGGTGCAGGGCACCTCACCTGATGCGGTGCGCATGTGGGGGCGGCACATGGGCCGGGGCGCGAGCCGTGCAGTGGGCCGGAGCCGGGGGTCGCGCCGTCCGGCCCCGGGCCGCCCACGGCGCCGACGTGTCGGGGCCGTGAGCGGTGACGGCCCGTCAGAGGACGGAGAGCGCCTGCACCGTGGCCACGACCACGCCGAGGGCGGCGAACGCGATGCCGACGATGCCCATCACCATGCCGGCGGTCGCCATGCCGCGGCCACCGCCCTCGCCCCGGTCGGCCATGCGCCGGGCCGAGATGCCGAGGCACAGCGCGATGATCGGCGGGATGATCGGGATCAGCAACAGCCCGACGATGCCGAGCACCATCGAGGCCGTCGCCTTGCCGCTGGGCAGCGGGGCGCCACCGGGGTACCCGTAGCCGGCCGGGGGATGCATGCCGTATCCCGGTCCGCCCGGGGCCGGCATCCCCGTCGTGCCGCCTGCACTGCCTGACTGGTCAGCCATGTCTTCCTCTCCATCGATACTGGTCATGACCATGTTAAGAAGAGGTTTGTGGCGCTTTCGGACAGGGCGGTGAGGGATGTGTGATGAAAGATCTCGATCCGCCGCCGCGGGCCGGACGGGCCCTACGCGTCCCGCGGTGCCGTCACGTCGATCAGTCGGCACACCGTCTCGATGTCTATCTTCACCTGGGCGATCGACGCCCGCCCCGACAGCCAGGTGATCAGCGCCGAGTGCCAGGTGTGCTCGATGACCCGGACCGCGGACAGCTGCTCCGGCGTCGGATGCTCCAGGCCCATCGCGTCCAGGATGATCGTCGTCGTGATCCGGGAGACGGTGTCCACCTCCGGGCTGACGCTGCGGTCCGCGAAGGTCAGCGCCCGCACCATCGCGTCCGCCAGATGCGGTTCGCGCTGAAGCGCGCGGAACGTCCGCATCAGGGTTTCGGCGACCCGCTGCGCCGCGTCGTCCCCGGCCGGCGGGCGTTTGTGCAGCGTCGTGTGCATGTGCTGGAGCTGGTCCTGCATGGTGGCGACCAGCAGATGGATCTTGGACGGGAAATAGCGGTACAGCGTGCCCAGGGCGACCTCGGCGGCCTCTGCGACCTCGCGCATCTGCACCGCCTCGAACCCGCCCCGGCCGGCGAGCTGGGCGCTGGCGTGCAGGATGCGACGGCGACGGGCTTCCTGTCGCTCCGTCAGGGGCGGCGATGCCTGCTTGGCTTCCGCTGTCATGTGTCCCCATCCATGGCTTCTGTCCGCAACCGGAGGGAGGTGCTCGGTCTCCCGGCGGCGCACAGCATGCCAGGGTGCCGGTCGTGGCGCGAATCACCCGGTCCGGCCGTTGCACCGACGCTACCTGCCGGTAGATTCGTAGCTAATTGAACGATCCAGTCTGAAACTTGTTCTAGATTAGCGTGAGCGGTTACGCTCCGGCGAACACGCAGTGAGAAGGGGGCCGAGTGTGACCGCTGAGGCCATAGAGACGGGCCCCCGCGCGGGCAGCGACGCGTCGGGCAGCCCCGACGACCGTCCGTTGCGCATCGCACTCCTCACCTACAAGGGCAATCCTTTCTGCGGCGGCCAGGGCGTCTACGTACGCCACCTCGGCCGCGAGCTCGCCCGCCTCGGCCACAGTGTCGAGGTGATCGGCGCCCAGCCCTATCCGGTGCTCGACGAGGGCGTCCCGCTCACCGAGCTGCCGAGCCTGGACCTGTACCGCCAGCCCGACCCGTTCCGCACCCCGAAGCGCGGTGAGTACCGGGACTGGATCGACGCCGCCGAGGTCGCCACCATGTGGACCGGTGGCTTCCCGGAACCGCTCACCTTCAGCCTCCGCGCCCGGCGCCATCTCGCCGCCCGCCGCGGCGAGTTCGACGTCATTCACGACAACCAGACCCTCGGCTACGGCCTGTTGGCGGATCTCGGTGCCCCGCTCGTCACCACGATCCACCACCCCATCACGGTCGACCGGCAGTTGGACCTGGACGCCGCCGCGAACCGCCGCCGCCGCGCCTCCGTACGCCGCTGGTACGCCTTCACCCGCATGCAGAAGCGGGTCGCGCGCCGACTGCCCTCGGTGCTCACCGTCTCCGGCTCCTCCAAGCAGGAGATCGTCGACCATCTCGGGGTGCGCCAGGACCGTATCCACGTCGTGCACATCGGCGCGGACACCGACCTCTGGTCGCCCGACCCGTCGGTCGTCGAGATCCCCGGACGGATCGTCACCACCTCCAGCGCCGACGTCCCGCTCAAGGGCCTCGTCCACCTCGTCGAGGCGCTCGCCAAGCTCCGTACGGAGAACCCGCGGGCGCACCTGGTGGTCGTCGGCAAACGGGCCGAGGACGGACCGGTCGCGCAGGCCATCGAGCGGCACGGACTCCAGGACGCCGTCGAGTTCGTCAAGGGCATCAGCGACGCCGAACTCGTCGACCTGGTGCGCGGCGCCCAGATCGCCTGCGTCCCCTCGCTGTACGAGGGCTTCTCGCTGCCGGCCGCCGAGGCCATGGCCACCGGCACACCGCTCGTCGCCACCACCGGCGGCGCGATCCCCGAGGTCGCGGGCCCGGACGGCGAGACCTGCCTGGCCGTGCCGCCCGCCGACGCCGGGGCCCTGGCCGACGCGCTCGCCCGACTGCTCGGCGACCCGGAACTGCGTGCCCGGCTCGGCGCGGCCGGCCGCGCCCGGGTGCTGTCCCGGTTCACCTGGAAGCAGGCCGCCATCGGCACCGCCGCCCTCTACCGCGAGGCGATCGCCGCCCGCGCGGCCACCACGCGCTCCGGCGGCCGTCGTTGACACCGCCGTCCTTCCCCGTCGTCTCCGTCAACTGATCCCCCTCGACCGCGAAAGCAGGCATTCGTGCTGACCGTGGACTTCACCCGCTTCCCGCTCGCCGCAGGTGACCGGGTGCTCGACCTGGGCTGCGGCGCCGGACGCCACGCCTTCGAGTGCTACCGGCGCGGCGCCCAGGTCGTGGCCCTCGACCGGAACGGCGAGGAGATCCGCGAGGTCGCGAAGTGGTTCGCCGCGATGAAGGAGGCCGGGGAGGCCCCCGAAGGCGCCACCGCCACCGCGATGGAGGGTGACGCGCTCAATCTGCCGTTCCCCGACGAGTCCTTCGACGTCGTGATCATCTCCGAGGTGATGGAGCACATCCCCGACGACAAGGGCGTGCTCGCCGAGATGGTCCGGGTCCTCAGGCCCGGCGGCCGGATCGCGATCACCGTGCCGCGCTACGGTCCCGAGAAGGTCTGCTGGGCGCTCTCCGACGCGTACCACGAGGTCGAGGGCGGCCACATCCGCATCTACAAGGCCGACGAACTGCTCGGCAAGATCCGCGGCGCCGGCCTCAAGCCGTACGGCACCCACCACGCCCACGCCCTGCACGCGCCGTACTGGTGGCTCAAGTGCGCGTTCGGGGTGGACAACGACAAGGCGCTGCCGGTCCGCGCGTACCACAAGCTGCTCGTCTGGGACATCATGAAGAAGCCGATGGCCACCCGGGTCGCCGAGCAACTGCTCAACCCCGTCGTCGGCAAGAGCTTCGTGGCGTACGCGACCAAACCGCACCTGCCCGTGGCCGCCGCCGCCGAGGACCTCTCCAAGGCCGAGGCGTGACCACTCCCGAGCAGACCGAACACCTCGTCCTGCCCGGAGTCCTCACCGCCGAGCAGGCCACCGAGACCGTAGCCGCCCTCCTCGCCGCGCAGTGCGACGACGGTGCGCTGCCCTGGTTCCGCGGCCACCACCTCGACCCGTGGGACCACACCGAGGCCGCCATGGCCCTCGACGCGGCGGGCGAGCACGCCGCCGCGGAACGCGCGTACGACTGGCTGGCCCGGCACCAGAACGAGGACGGCTCCTGGTACGCCGCCTACCACGACGGCGACCCGGAACGGCCGACCGACCGCGGACTGGAGACCAACTTCTGCGCGTACGTGGCCGTCGGCGTCTGGCACCACTACCTCGCCACCGGCGACGACGCGTTCGTCGACCGGATGTGGCCGACCGTTTTCGCCGCCGTCGAATTCGTGCTGCGGCTCCAGCAGCCCGGCGGGCAGATCGGCTGGAAACGCGAAGCCGACGGAACCCCCGTCGGCGACGCGCTGCTGACCGGCTGCTCCTCCATCCACCAGGCGCTGCGCTGCGCACTCGCCATCGCCGAGCGACGCGAAGAGCCGCAGCCCGACTGGGAGTTGGCGACGGGGGCGCTGGCCCACGCGATCCGCAGCCACCCGGAACGCTTCCTCGACAAGAGTCGCTACTCGATGGACTGGTACTACCCCGTCCTCGGTGGCGCGCTCACCGGAGCGGCCGCCAAAGAGCGGATCGAGGAGGGCTGGGACCGCTTCGTGGTCCCCGGCCTCGGGGTGCGCTGTGTACTGCCCAACCCCTGGGTGACCGGCGGCGAGAGCTGCGAACTCGCCCTGGCGCTCTGGGTGATGGGCGAGTCCGACCGGGCGCTGGAGATCCTCCAGTCCATCCAGCACCTGCGCGCCGAAGGCGGCATGTACTGGACGGGGTATGTCTTCGAGGGCAACCGGGCGTTCTGGCCTCAGGAGCTCACCACCTGGACCGCCGGCTCGCTGCTGCTCGCGGTGGCCGCGCTCGGCGGCGACGAGGCGACCACCGCCGTCTTCAGCGGCGAACGGCTGCCACACGGACTGGAACCGGACTGCTGCGGCTAAGGCTGTCCCGTAATCCCTGGCGGGCGCACGACGACAGCTACGGCACCTCGCCGCGTTGTCGGAACGCCCGAATACAGCCAGTATGCGAGCGCCCCTCCGCCTTGCGATGCACCGCATCTGACGCCGCGCGCTGATCCACCAGGGATTACGGGACAGCCCTCAGGGTCTGTCCGGCGGTGACCCGCCGGACGGGCCCTAGTGCCGGATGCGGGCGGCCACCGCGTGACCCACGAAGAGGTAGACGACGGCGGCCAGCCCGTATCCGGAGACCACCCGCGCCCACGCCTCGTCGAAGGTGAACAGGTCGTACGACCAGCCGGCCAGCCAGCGTGCGGTGTGCTGGACGACATTCACCAGGTCATTGCCCCGGTTGGCCTCCAGCAGGTACATCAGGATCCACAAGCCGATGACGAAGGCCATGATGTCGGCCACGACGGCTATGACACGTGCTGCGGTGATGCTTCTCGTTCCTGTTCGAGGAGACATGGGTTCCGGGTTGCCTTTTTCTGACGGCCGAAACCCGGACGGCGGCCCCGAGTGGCACGCCGCCCGGGGCCGGGCGAGCCTTGCGGAGAGTGTCCAGAGGCGTCACTCACCGTAAAGATCGCCGTGATGCGCCCGGCCAGGGAGGCCCGCCGTGCCCAGTTCCGCCGTGACCGGTTACGTACCGCTCCGACGTCTGCTCGTCCCGCTGCTGCTGTCCTGCGCCGTGCTGGTGAGCGCCACCGCGTGCGGCGGTGGTGAAAAGAAGACCGCGAGCAGCTCCGCGTCCCCGAGCGCCACGTCCTCCGCCGAGGCACAGAAGTTCGCCAAGACCCGGTTCGTCGCCAACGCGGGGCTCGCGGCCGGTGCGACGTACCAGTGGATCGTGAAGCCGTACCGTGCGGGCACGTTCAAGAAGGGCGCGGACGGGCGGAAGGCCGCCCTCGTCAAGGCCGGACTCGCGGGCGGCTTCGCGTACAACCGGCTGAAGGCCGCAGTGGCCAACGCCAAGGGCGATCCGCTGCTGTCGAAGGCGGTCGCGCCGCTCACGGCGGGCATCGAATCGCTCAAGGGACTCGGCAGCAAACTCCGCAAGGGCGAGGCGGACGCAGGCGACATCGGCGCGTTCGAGAGCGTGATCGGCAACATCAAGGACGCGGGCAGAAGCGCGGGCGCCGAGGTCAAGGACAAGGTGCCCACCACTTCGCAACTTGGCGGATAACCAATGGGGTTGAGGCCCTTGATCGAATTAGGGTGCATGTCATGAGCGCACTCCGACATGACCTCTACTGTGACGAGATCATCGGCCGCACCGACGCGTTGAGGGCGGCGATCAACGGCGCCGACCTCGGCGCGACCGTACCGACCTGCCCCGACTGGACGCTGCGCGATCTCGCCGTCCACGTCGGCGGAGCGCACCGCTGGGTGGGCGAGATCGTACGCACCCGGGCCACCGAAGCGGTCCCGCACGAAGCGGTACCGGAGTTCAGGCCTGAGGGCGACGACCCCGCCGTGCTCGACGCCTGGCTGGCGGACGGCGCGGCGAGGACTGTCGAGTCGCTGCGCGCGGCCGGCCCCGACCGGAAGGTGTGGTCCTGGGGGTGGGAGCGGAGCACCGGCTTCTGGGCCCGGCGCATGGCGCACGAGACGATCGTCCACCAGGCCGACGCGGCACTCACCGCGAAGACCGACTACGAGGTGGCCCCCGAGCTGGCCGCCGACACGATCGAGGAATGGCTGGAGATCGTCGCCTTCGTGCAGGCAGCGGGCCACAAGGAGGCCGCGGAACTGACCGGCACCGGGCGCTCGATCCATCTGCACGCCACGGACGTACCCGGCGCCGAGTGGCTGATCGAGTTCGGTGAGGACGGTTTCGCCTGGCGGCGCGCCCACGAGAAGGCGACTGTGGCGCTACGGGGCCCGCTCACCGACCTCATGCTGGTCTTCAACCGGCGCCTCCCGGCGGACAGCGACCGCGTCGAGGTACTGGGGGACGCGGAGCTGCTGGACTTCTGGCTGGAGCGCGCCGCGTTCGGCTGAGCCCCACCCGCTGCCGTGCGGGCGCCGTCTCCCGTCCGCTGTGCGGGCGCGGCGGTGCTGAGCCAAGCTGGAAAGGACAGGCCGTTGTGTCCGGCGGTCCCGGTGGAGGTGCCGATGGAGCCAGTCCGCGCCCTGAAACGGATCGCTTTCCTGCTGGAACGCGGCAGGGCCGACACCTACCGCGTCCAGGCGTTCCGTACGGCCGCCGCCGCAGTCGCGGCGATGGCGGACGGCGAGAGCGCACAGCGGGTCGTGGACGGCTCGCTGGAGTCGGTCAAGGGCATCGGGCCGAAGACCGCGCAGGTGATTCGCGAGGCGGTGGCCGGGGAAGTGCCCGGCTACCTGCAACGGCTGGAGGAGGAGGCCGCCGCCGTCCCGCTCCCCGAGGGCGGCGAGCGCCTCCGCGCCCTGCTGCGCGGCGACTGCCATCTCCACTCCGACTGGTCGGACGGCGGCAGCCCGATCGAGGAGATGGGCCGCACCGCGGCGGAACTGGGCCATGAGTGGGCGGTCCTCACCGACCACTCCCCCCGGCTGACCGTGGCGAACGGGCTCTCCCCACAGCGGCTGCGCGACCAGCTCGAGGTGATCGCCGAGCTGAACGCGGGCTGGGCGCCGTTCCGGCTGCTCACCGGCATCGAGTGCGACATCCTCCTCGACGGCTCCCTCGACCAGGAGGAGGAGCTGCTGGAGCAGCTGGACGTCGTGGTGGTCTCCGCACACTCCAAGCTGCGGATGGACCCCGCGCCGATGACCAGACGCCTGCTGGCGGCCGTCCGCCATCCGCGGGCGAACATCCTCGGACACTGCACCGGGCGGCTGATCACCGGCCGGGGCCGCCCGGAATCACGCTTCGACGCGGACGAGGTCTTCGCCGCGTGCGCGGAGGCGGGCACGGCGGTCGAGATCAACAGCCGACCCGAACGGCTCGACCCGCCCCGCCGGCTCCTGCGCCGCGCCGTGGACGCGGGCGTCCTGTTCGCCATCGACACCGACGCCCACGCGCCCGGACAGCTCGACTGGCAGATCAACGGCTGCGCCCGAGCCGAGGAGTGCCACGTACCGGCGGAACGCGTCGTCACCACATGGCCGGCCGACGAACTGCTGGCCTGGTCGAGCGGGGGCACGACCCCGGAGCGGGCCCGCTCCGGGGCGGACGGGGCGGTCGGCGCAGCCCCGGGACAGGAGCGGTGAAGCCATGACGGCCACAAGCGTACGAGGCATCGACCACATCGGGGTCACCGTCCCGGATCTGGAGACCGCGACCCTCTTCCTCGTCCGGGCGTTCGGCGCCGAGGTGCTGTACGACGCCCTGCGCCGCCACGACGGGCCGCTCGGCGGACCGGACGTCGAGCGCCGGCTCGGCGTCCCCGCGGGCACCCAGCAGCTGGCGATCCGGATGCTGGCCCTCCCCGGCGACGGGCCGGGCATCGAGTTGTTCGAGTTCGAGGGCCCCCGGCGCGAACCCCCGGCGCGGCCCTGCGACTTCGGCTGGCAGCACGTGGCGCTCTACGCCGACGACCTGGACGCGGCCGTACGGAACTGTGTCGACGCGGGCGCCTTGCTGCTTGCCGAGGCGCAGCCGTTGCCGGGCCCCGAGGCGGGGGAGCGCAACCGGTTCGCGTATCTGCGCACCCCGTGGGGCAGCACCCTGGAACTCCTGACCTATCCCGACCCCCAGCCCTGGGAGCGCACCGCCACCCGACGACGCGTACGCCCCACCCCGGTCACCACGCACACCTGGCCGACGGACCCGGCCAGACCGGGGGCTGGCTGAGCTCCGCCAGGACCCGCAAGGTATGCGGGTCCGGCGCCGTCACCAGTAGATCGGTCACCGGCCCCTTGCGCCACAACTCCAGCCGCTCCGCGATGCGTTGACGTGGACCGACGAGCGAGATCTCATCGGCGAACGCGTCCGGCACGGCCAGCACGGCCTCCTCCTTGCGCCCTTCGAGGAAGAGCCGCTGGATCCGCCGCGCCTCCTCCTCGAAACCCATCCGCGCCATCAGATCGGCATGGAAGTTCCGGGCCGCGTGCCCCATGCCCCCGATGTAGAAGCCGAGCATCGCCTTCACCGGAAGCAGTCCCTCGGCCACGTCGTCACAGACCCGCGCCCGCACCATCGGCGCGATCATGAATCCGTCGGGCAGGTCCGTGAGCGACGCCTCGTACACCTCGGTGCGCAGTGGCGACCAGTACAACGGCAGCCAGCCGTCGGCGATCCGCGTCGTCTGCGCGATGTTCTTCGGCCCCTCCGCCCCGAGCAGCACGGGCAGCCGGGCCCGCAGCGGATGGGTGATCGGCTTCAGCGGCTTGCCCAGACCGGTTCCGTCCGGACCGTTGTACGGATGCGAGTGGAAGCGCCCGTCCAGCTCCACCGGGGCCTCACGGGCGAGCACCTGGCGGATGACGTCGACGTACTCGCGGGTCGCGGTCAGCGGGCTCCCGGGGAACGGCCGCCCGTACCAGCCCTCCACCACCTGTGGCCCGGACAGCCCCAGGCCGAGCATCATCCGGCCGCCGGAGAGATGGTCGAGGGTGAGGGCGTGCATGGCGGTCGCGGTCGGGGTGCGCGCCGCCATCTGCGCGATGCCGGTACCCAGCCGGATACGGGAGGTGTGCGCGGCGATCCAGGTCAGCGGGGTGAACGCGTCGGAGCCCCAGGCCTCCGCCGTCCACACCGACGCGTACCCCAGCGCTTCCGCCTCCCGGACGAGCTCCAGATGGGCGGGGTCCGGGCCGCGGCCCCAGTAGCCGAGGGCGAGTCCGAGCCGCATTCCGCTGCCTCCCAGCATTTCTGACGGTACGTCAGTCATCTGGCGCACGGACGGAGAGTACGACAGCGGCCCCCCGCCCGGAAGGGGCGAGAGGCCGCTGTTCGTACCGCCGGAGCGTGGACTCAGCCGCGCTGGATGCCCGTGGTGTCCTGGAGCACACCACGACGGCCGTCCTGCGTCTGGGCGATGAGCGCCGCACCGCGCTGCTCCACCGCGAGGTACCACGTGCCGGGCGCCAGTTCGGCGATCGGCGACGGCGAACCGTCCTCCCCGTACAGCGGGCGGGCCACCGGCACCGCGAACCAGAACGGCGTGAAGCCACCGGCCGGCGCACCGGCCGCCGGAGCCGCCTGGGCGTTCTGCGGCTCCGACTGACCGGGCTGCGGCTGCGCACCGTACGGCTGCTGCTGACCCGGCTGCGCACCGTACGGCTGCTGCTGGGCGCCGGGGTAGCCGTATCCCTGGCCCGGCTGCGGCTGACCGCCGTACGGCGGCTGCACGGCCTGCGGACGCGGGGCGCCCATCAGCGGAGCCTTGAGCGCGGGGACCAGCGGAGTGGCGACCGCGCCACCCGCGAGCACGATGGCCGCGAGCAGACCGAGGATCATGCCGGCGCCCGCGTTGGTGGCGTCGATCGTCGTCCAGAACGCCGTCCACAGCGCGAAGACACAGAACGCGGCCCCGAACTGACCGAGGTCGAGGCCGACGACCTTACGGCTCGGTATGGAACGGCCCACGACGACCAGCGCCGCACCGATGATTCCGGCCAGGAAGACGCTCATGAGGAGCCCGAGGGCGTCCCAGGCGTTCGGCGCGCTGTAGCTGGAACAGTTGAGGCCCTCAGGGCAGTCGAAGCCGGAGAGGTCGAGGAAAGAGGCGATGAACAGCACCACCGCTGCTCCGATCACCACGCCGTCGCCTCGAGTGAGGGAGCGGATATTCACGTGAAGGTCCTTAGTAGGTCGTCTCGTCGGGGCGGTCGTCGCTGCCGCCTGTACGGGTACGGCGGGCACGGCACGAAGCTCGGGAGCGGCTTCCCATCCTACGGATGAATCTATCGTCTGCTTGGGCGGGTTGTGCCCCTGCCCGAACGCCGGACGAACTTCCCCCCAATTTCGCCTCAGAACTACCTTGTTCTACCCCTTCAGGTAGCTGCTGATGCCATCGGCAATGCCCTGCGCCGCCTTCTGGCGCCAGCCCTCACTGGTGAGCAGGGCGGCATCCTTCGGATCACGCATATTGCCGCATTCGATGAACACTTTGGGCACGGTCGACAAATTCAGTCCGCCCAGATCCTTGCGGATGTCCAACCCGCTATTGCCGCCGACGTAATTGGAAGGCGCACTTCCGGTATCGCGGACGAAGAGACCGGCGATCCGGGTGCCGAGATCGCGCGACGGTTCGACGATCTTCGACGTGTCCGCCTTCCCGCTCCGCACGAGCCCGGGAAGGATCACATGGAAGCCGCGGTTGCCGACCGCCGAACCGTCCGCGTGCACCGAGACCACCGCGTCGGCCTCGGCCTCGTTGCCGATCCGGGCGCGCTCGTCGACACAGGGTCCGTACGGGCGGTCATCGTCCTGCGTCAGCACGACGTTCGCGCCCTGTGCCCGCAGGAGCGTGCGCAGCCGGTGCGACACGTCGAGGGTGAACCGGGCTTCGGCGTAACCGGAGTTGGTCGATGTCCCGGTGGTGTCGCACTCCTTGTGCGTGGTGCCGATGTCCACCTGGCGGTTGATCTCGCGGGTGTGCAGATGATTGTTCGGGTTGTGCCCGGGGTCGATGACGACGGTCTTCCCGGACAGCGGCCCGGCGGCCCGGCCGCCCGCGGACTTCGAGGGCTTCGCGGACGGGCCGGTGGAGGCGGGTGTCGTGCCGGGCGCCGGAGCGCTCTTCGACGGCGAGGCCGGCGGCGCGGCGGAGGTACCACTGCCGCCCGGCCGGGGCCGGGCCTGCGCCCCGCCTCCGTCATCGCCCGCGCCGCAGCCCACGGCGGTCAGGCATACGGCTGCGAGCGCGGCGGCGAGCAGGGGCCGGCGGCGCTGGGTGGGGGGAACGCTCTCGTCGTACGGCACCCCGCGATGCTATCGGGGCGTCCTCGGCCGACCGGTCTCGGACGCCCGCGCCCGTGCCCTCTCCCCGTACTCGACCTCCCCGTACTCGACCGGGCTCGGACGCCCGCACCCGTGCCCCGTCCCCGTACTCGACCGGGCTCGGATCCCTGCGCTCGTGCCCTCTCTCCGTACTCGACCGGGCTCGGATCCCTGCGCTCGTGCCCTCTCTCCGTACTCGACCGGTCTCGGACGCCTGCGCTCGTGCCGCCTCTCCGTACTCGACCGGTCTCGGATCCCCGCACTCGTGCCGTCTCGCCGTACCCGACCGGCCTCAGATCCCCGTTCCGGTACGCCGCAGCACTCGCAGCGAATCCGTCACCGAGACCTCGGTGAACGCGCCGGAGGCCAGCGCCCGCAGGTAGACGCGGTACGGGGCCTGGCCCCCGTGCGCGGGGTCCGGGAACACGTCGTGGATCACCAGCAGCCCGCCCTCCGCGACATGCGGCGCCCAGCCCTCGTAATCACCGTTCGCATGCTCGTCGGTGTGACCGCCGTCGATGAAGACGAGGCCGAGCTTCCCGCCCCACACGGCCGCGACCTGTGGAGACCGTCCGACCAGTGCCACGACATGGTCTTCGAGACCCGCCGCGTGCAGGGTCCTGCGGAACGTCGGCAACGTGTCCATCCGGCCGACCTCCGGGTCCACCACGGTCGGGTCGTGGTACTCCCAGCCGGGCTGCTGTTCCTCGCTGCCGCGATGGTGGTCGACGGTGAGAGCCGTCACACCGGCCGCCCGCGCGACGTCGGCGAGCAGGATGGTGGAGCGCCCGCAGTACGTCCCGACCTCGAGCACGGGCAGCCCCAGCGCGGCGGCCTCGACGGCGGCCCGGTACAGCGCGAGCCCCTCGACCACAGGCATGAAGCCCTTGGCGGCCTGGAAGGCGGCGAGAATCTCGGGCTCGGGCTCGACGACGGACTCGACGGGCACGGGTTCCTCCTGGTGGGGACGGTTCTACGGGGCACGCGTTTCGGCGGCGCCCCATCGTGCCGTACGCCCCCACCGACGGCATCGGCGGGGGCGTACGTGGGGTGAGCTCGGGTCGGGCGTCCCCGGCGGGGCTGCGATGTGGAGGTCAGCAGCTCTGCCAGAGCCGGGTCATGACGCGGACGCCGAAGCGCAGGCCCTCCAGCGGGACGCGTTCGTCCACGCCGTGGAAGAGGCGGCCGTAGTCCAGGTCGTGCGGGAGCTTGAGGCCCTTGAAGCCGAAGCAGCGGATGCCGAGGTGGGTGAAGGCCTTGGCGTCGGTGCCGCCGGGGTTGCAGTACGGGACCGGGTGGCCGTCCGGGTCCTCGGCGCGTACGGCTTCGCACATGGCGTCGACCAGCGGGCCGTCGAACGTCGTCTCCAGCGCGATGTCGTGGTTGACCCACTCGCGGGTGACCGAGGGGAGGAGGAGCTCGTCGATCGTGTCGATCAACTCCTGCTCGTGGCCCGGGAGGAAGCGGCCGTCGACCCGGGCCGTCGCCTTTCCAGGGATGACGTTGGTCTGGTAACCGGCGTCGAACATGGTGGGGTTCGCCGAGTTGCGCAGTACCACCTGCATGAAGTCGGAGACCGGGCCCAGCCGGGCGAGGCTGCCCTCGATGTCGTTCTCGTCGAACTCGACACCGTAGAGGCGGGCCGCCTCTTCGAGCAGGGCGCGGACCGGTGCGATCAGGCGGATCGGGAAGGTCGCGCGGCCGATGCGGGTCAGCGACTCGGCGAGGTCGGTGACGGCGTTCTCGTCGTTGGGGGAGGAGCCGTGGCCGGCCCGGCCGGTGGCGGTCAGCTCCATCCAGGCCATGCCGCGCTGGGCGTTCTCGATCGGGTAGAGGCGCCGGGTGTCGTCGATGGCGAAGGAGAAGCCGCCGCCCTCGCCGATCGCTTCGGTGACCCCGGCGAAGAGCTCCGGGCGGTGCTCGACCAGCCAGTGGGCGCCGAACTTCCCGCCCGCCTCCTCGTCGGCGAGGAAGGCGAGAACCAGATCGCGCGACGGCCTGGTGCCGGTACGGGCGAAGTGACGGGCGGTGGCCAGCATGACGGCCACCGTGTCCTTCATGTCGATCGCGCCGCGGCCCCAGAGGTAGCCGTCGCGGATCTCGCCGGAGAACGGCGGGACCTGCCACTCGGAGGCGTCGGCGGGCACCACGTCCAGATGGCCGTGGACGAGGAGCGCACCGCGCTCCGGGTCGCTGCCCGCGATCCGGGCGATGACATTGGCGCGGCCCGGCGCGGACTCGACCAGTTCCGAGTCGATGCCCACTTCGGCGAGGCGGCCCACCACCCACTCGGCGCTCGCGCGCTCGTCGCTGGTGGGGTTGGAGGTGTCGAACCTGATCAGTTCGGCGCAGAGTCCGATGACCTCGTCCTGGGCCTCGTCGGAGGCCGGGACGAAGGAGGCGGTGGGGCCGGGGGTGGTGGGGTCGGGGGTGCTCATGCTGCTCCCACAGGGGTTGTCGCGGGGGCGGCGGGGGCGGCGGCGTCGTCCTCGTCGTCCAGGGTGGAGGTGCCGTACGGCTTCACCCAGCCCAGCAGGCCGAGGACGCTGTACAGGATGAAGGCGGTGGCCAGCGAGTTCAGCGCGGGGATGCCGCCGTCGTAGAACTTGCCGACGCAGAACGCCGCGATCCAGATGACGATGGACATCGGTACCCAGGTCGGCGACGACTTCGGCAGCGTCTCGGACTCCCGGGTGTCGTCCAGCGGCTTGCGCATCCGCTTCACGACCCAGTACTCGGCCACGATGATGCCGCCGATCGGCGGGATGGCGACGCCGAGGACGGAGAGGAACTCGGTGAAGTGGGTCATGATCCCGACCGCGGACAGGACCGTGCCCGCGATGCCGAGGACGATCGTGACCGCGCCGCGGTGCAGCCGCTTGCCGAAGACGACCTGGAAGAAGTTGACGACGCCGAGCGAGGAGCCGTACAGGTTCCAGTCGTTGATCTTGGCGGTGGACATCAGGACCACGATGACGCCGAAGGCACCGGAGGTGGAGAGAACGATGTGCGAGACCTCGTTGCTCTTGACCAGGTGGCCCAGGAGCACACCGGTCATGCCGACGATGTACTCGGAGAGGATCATCGACGAGGCGCTCTGCACGAAGACGTGCGAGCCCTTCCGGTTGTACCGGGTCATCTCCGGGGCCACGATCGCACCGGTCATGAAGCCGCCCGCGATGGCGGTGGCGGCGACGGCGAGCGGGATCGTCGGGCCGGGGGCCGGCGAGTGGATCAGGTCGCCGAGGGAGTGGTCCTTCAGCGTCGAGACGATCGACCAGGCGACCATCGCGAAGAAGAGCGGGGTCACGATCTTGGCGAAGACGGCCATGTACTTGAAGCCGAAGATCACCAGGGCGGTGATGGCGATGCCCGCCAGTACGCACCACATCCAGGACGGGCCGCCGACCAGCGCCGAGACGCTGTTGCCGAAGATCGTGTTCTGGACGCCGAACCAGCCGACGAGGCTGACCGCGATGACGAAGCTGACCAACGCGGAGCCGTTGCGGCCGAAGCCGACCCAGCGCGTCAGCATCGGCGTCGCCAGGCCCTCGCGCATTCCGGCCAGGCCGATCGCGAAGATCACGATCTCCAGGATCACCGCGCCGAGCGTGAAGGCGAGGAAGGCGTCCCCGAAGGTCATGCCGACACCGATGGTGGCGCCGAGGGTGAACTGCGAGATCGAGCCGGACTGGGCCAGCCACTGGAGCAGCATGGACCAGAATCCGAAGCGCTTGTCGCGCGGGACGCGGGAGAGCGAGTAGTCGTCACTGCCGATGCTCTTGGCCTCGGGGGCCACGGCCTCGGCCTGCCGGGCGGCTGCCATCAGGACTCCTGGGGGGTACGGCCGAAGGTCTGCAGGTGAGCCAGCGACCCGTAGCGGTTGACGAGGTTGTCGAACTCCACCGCGTCGTGGAAGTCCAGGTGGCCGCTGCCGTAGGCCTTGGCGACCTCCACGGCGTAGCGGGCGGCGGACGCGATGTCGCTCTCGTGGCTCGCGCCCGTACCGCAGCCCGGCACCGCGGCGGCCGAGGTGATGGCCAGGCCGACGACCGGGGCGGCCGTCGCGGTGGAGGGCTGCAGGATCGAATTGATGTGGTGTGCACCATTACCGTACGGGGTGATGTCCTGCGTGGTCACCGGGTACGTGACCAACGGCTCACCGGTCACCACGGCCAGCAGCTCGCCGAGCTGCTCGCTGACCCGGAGCACCCAGCCCTCCTTGACGGTGGGCGACAGGGCGAGGCCCTTGTGGTTGATGATCCGGTTGCCCTTGGTGGTGTCGATGGAGAGCACGGCCTCCATCTCGCCGGTCACCTCGTGGCGGTTCATGGTGGCGATGTCCACGGGCGAGCCCATGAACGGCACCGGGTCGTGCGGCTCGGTCGGCGCGTTCGGGCAGATGTGGGTGGCGACGATGACGTCGCCGGGCAGCACATCGCCGCGGCGGCGCATGTCGAGCAGCTTCGCGGCGGTGGCGAGGGCGGAGACCGCGCCGTCGGCGTCGGAGACCATGCCGGTCACCTCGGGCCGGGCGCCGATGCCGCCGAGTCGGCCCACCACGCCCAGCGTGCGGGCGCCGCCCCCGGACGTACGCCCTTGGGCGCCCGGAATGCGGACCATCACGAAGTCCGTCGAGCCGCGCTCGCCGGCGACGGTGGTGACCTGCGCGGACGACCCCTCGGCCCCGCTGACGGAGTCGAGGTACTCGGCGACCGTCTTGCCATTGACCTGGGGATCGTCCAGCAGATCGACGATGTCCAGCACGTACTTCAACATGGGGGCCCTACTTTCTCGCTCATCCGGGCACCCGGGCCGAGGCGCTCGACGGGGGGAAGCGCGGGGCGGGGTGCTGAGGCAACATTCGGGATCCGATAGCGTTGAACGCAACTGTTTCCCGTTATTTGCAATTCAGGTCTGAATGGTGAGATGACGATGGCGGACTTCGATCTGGACCGGCGCACCCCCGCCGGCGCCCTGCAAACCGTCGACCGGGCGCTCCTCGTGCTGCTCGCCTTCGAGCGGACCCGGCCCGACTGGGGCGTCACCGAGGTCGCCGAGGAGTTCGGCTGGGACACCTCGGTGGCCCAGCGGCTGCTCGCCACCCTGGCGGGGCGCGGCTTCCTGGTCTCCGACCCGGCCACCCGTCGCTACCGCATCGGCCCCGCCGTGCTGCGCCTGGGCAGGCTCTGGGAGCGTTCCGGATCACTGGAGCTGCTGGCCGGGCCGGTGCTGGAGGAACTGCGCCGGGTCACCGGCGACACCGTCCTGTTCTGCCTGCCGGACAGCTTCCACATGCGGTGCGTCGCCGCGGAGGAGGGGGAGGCCGGGCCGCTGCGCTACTACCCCCTGGTCGGCGAGCTCTACCCGGCGCACGCCGGGGCGACCAGCAAGTCGTACTACGCGTATCTGCCCGACGAGCAGCGCCACCGGCTCTTCCGGGGCCGCCCGATGGCCCGCTTCACCGACCGGACCGTCACCGACCCGGACCGGCTGGAGGAGGAGTTCCTCAAGGTCCGCGCCCAGGGTTTCGCCTGGACGGTCGGCGAGTACGACACCGGCATCGCGACCGTCGCCGTACCGGTCTTCCTCGGGCGCGAACCGTACGGGAGCCTCAGCCTCGGCGGGGCCGAGGAGCTCTTCCGCGGGGCTCCGGAGGACCGGCTCGACGCACTGCGCCACGCGGCCCAGTTGCTGGAGAGGCGCCTCACCCAGCCTCCGCAGCGCCCGAAGCCGCGCGCCCGTCGCTCCCGCACCACCACCTGATGATCCAGAACAGAACCAAGAGGAACCCTGTGAATCTGCTGCTGCTCTCCAACTCCACCCAGTACGGCCGCGGTTATCTGGAACACGCCCTCGACACCGTCACCGCGTTCCTGCCCTCCGGCGCCCGGCTGGCCTTCGTGCCGTACGCGCTCGCCGACTACACCGCGTACACCGCACGCGTCCGCGATGCCCTCACGCCGTCCGGCATCACCGTCCGCGGGGTCCACGAGAACGCCGACCCGGTCGCCGAACTCGCCGCGTCCGATGCCGTGTTCATCGGCGGCGGGAACTCCTTCCGGCTGTTGAGCGCCCTGTACCGGACCGGTCTGCGGGACGCCGTGACCGAAGCGGTGCGGGGCGGACTGCCGTACATGGGAGCCAGCGCGGGGACGAACATGGCGGCGCCCACCCTCCGTACCACCAACGACATGCCCATCGTGCAGCCGCCGTCCTTCGAGACGCTCGGCCTCGTCCCGTTCCAGATCAACCCGCACTATCTGGACCCGGACCCGGAGAGCACCCACAAGGGCGAGACCCGCGAGGAGCGGCTCACCGAGTTCCTGGAGGAGAACGACGTTCCGGTCCTCGGCCTGCGCGAAGGGTCATGGCTGCGGGTCAACGGCCGCCAGGCCCGGGTGCAGGGCGCCCACCCCGCCCGGCTGTTCACCCGCGGCGCGCTGCCGCAGGAACTGCCGGCCGGGTCGGACGTCTCTCATCTGCTCACGACGACACCGCGGTTCGACGCTCCGGTGCGCTGACCGCCAGCACCAGATCGGCGTCGACGGGCAGCCCGTCGCCGGGGTAGGCCGCCGGGTAGGCGCGCGGCGCGTATCCGGCGGCCGACCCGGCGAGCACGTAGGCGCCGCCGGACGGGGCGGCCAGCAGGTAGTGGCCGTCCTCGTCCGCCACGGTGAGCCCGGCCTGCCGGCCCCGGTGGTCGATCAGCGTGACGTTGGCGCGGGCCACCGGCGCACCCTCCGCGTCCAGCACCCGGCCGCGGAAGCCACCCGAACCGGTCACGGGGCGGGACGTGGAGAGTACGGGGGCCGGTGCGTCGTCCTCGCTGCTCGCCAGCAGCGCCGGGCGCATCGCGTCGTGCCGCGAAGGCAGGAACGCGGCCAGCACCAGCCCGACCACCACCGCACCCGCCGCGATCCCGAACGAGATGCGGAACCCCTCCATCGACGGCAGTGGCACCCCGCCCGACCGCACCGAGGTGTTCGCCAGCACCATGCCGATCACGGCGCTCGACACCGACGTACCGATCGACCGCATCAGGGTGTTCAGGCCGGTGGCCGCACCCGTCTCGGACGGATCGACGGCCCCGATGATCAGCGCGGGCAGCGAGGAGTACGCGAGTCCGATGCCTGCTCCGAGTACCACCGCGATCACCACGGTCTGCCACGCGGCGCTCATCAGCCCGAGCCCCGCCCCGTAACCGATCGCGATGATCAGCATGCCGAGCATCAGCGACACCTTGGGGCCCCGGCGGGCGGACAGCCGGGCGTACAGCGGGGCGACGAACATCATCGTCAGACCGAGCGGCGCCACGCACAGCCCCGCGACCACCATCGACCGGCCGAGTCCGTACCCCGTCGACTCCGGCAGTTGGAGCAGCTGCGGCAGGACCAGCGAGACGGCGTAGAACGCGACCCCGACCATGATCGAGGAGAGGTTGGTGAGCAGCACCTCGCGCCGGGCGGTGGTGCGCAGATCGACCAGCGGCGCCGGGCTGCGCAGCTCGAAGAAGCCCCACAGGACGAGAATCACCAGGGCGGCGGCGATCAGGCCGAGCGTGGTTCCCGAGGTCCAGCCCCAGTCACTGCCCTTGGTGACGGGCAGCAGTAGACAGACCAGCCCGAGCGAGAGTCCGAGTGCGCCGGTGAGATCGAAGCGGCCGGGGGCGCGCAGCGTGGTCTCGGGGACGACGAGGACGGTCAGCGCCATCGACAGCACACCGAGACCGGCCGCACCGAAGAACAGGGTGTGCCAGTCGGAGTGCTGGGCGACCAGCGCGGCGGCGGGCAGCGCGAGTCCGCCGCCCACCCCGATCGACGAACTCATCAGCGCCATGGCCGAGCCGAGCTTCTCGCGCGGCAACTCGTCACGCATGATGCCGATGCCCAGCGGGATGGCGCCCATGGCGAAGCCCTGGAGCGCGCGCCCCACGATCATGACGACGAGATCGTCGGTGAAGGCGCATATCAGTGAGCCGGTCACCATCACGGCGAGACTGGCGAGCAGCATCTTCCGCTTGCCGTAGAGATCGCCGAGCCGCCCCATGATCGGTGTCGCGACAGCCCCCGCCAGCAGGGTCGCGGTCATCACCCAGGTGGCGTTGGACGGATCGGTGCGCAGAAGGGCGGGCAGATCCTTGATGACGGGGACGAGCAGGGTCTGCATCACCGCGACGGTGATGCCCGCGAAGGCGAGCACGGGGACGACCCCGCCGCCCGCCTTGCGCGGCCGCGGATCGGGGAGTTCCCCGGCGTGCTGTCCGTTCGTCGTCTGTGGCATACGTGTGGCCTCCGGGCGGCGTGATCGAGGGTCTGTCGAGGGCGGGTACGGGGTGCGGTTCCGGGGCGGGCAGCACCGACCGCCAAGTGTGTGCACGGTGAAACCTTCCGCATGTCCGAGGTATTCCGGTGAACGCGGTACGAACGGGGGCACAACCGCGCACTCGGCTCGGGGCGCGCGCCGATCCGACCTTCAACTGACCTTCCGTCAGAATGGAACGTGTTCTACTCTTGCGCCGTTCCAGTGGCTGCGACCGGCGAGGATCCGCATGGGCATCGGAATCACCGAAGAACAGAGGGAGTTGGCGCAGGCCGTACGGGGATGGCTGGCGCGCGCCGTACCGCCGGAGGAGATACGCAAGCTCCTCGACGCGGACGCCCCCGTGACCCCCGGCGCGCGCCCCGGGTGCTGGGACGGGCTCGCCGAGCAGGGTCTCCTGGCCATCCATCTGCCCGAGGAGTACGGGGGCGGGGGCGGCCAACTCCTCGATCTGGCCGTGGTCCTGGAGGAGGCGGGCGGGGCCGCGCTTCCCGGCCCGTATCTGGCGAGCGTCCTCGCTTCCGCCGTACTGCACGCGGCGGGCGCGGGCGAACCGACGAGGGAGTCGACGAGGGAACCGGTACGTGAACAGGTAGGCGAACCGGTGCGTGACCTGATCCGCGGCCTCGCCGCCGGTGCACGCGTCGGCGCCGTCGCGCTCGGCCCCGGCACCCTCACCGCCGTCGAGCACGGCGACGGTTATCTGCTCGACGGCACGGCCCCGCCCGTCCTCTCCGGCGCCGAAGCCGACCTCCTCCTGCTCTCCGCCGAATCGGCCACCGGCACCCTCTGGTTCGCCGTCGACGCCGACGCGGAAGGGCTGACCGCCCGCCCGCACCGCAGTGCCGACCCGACCCGTCCCACGGCCGACATCCGCGCCGAGGGCGTACTCGTCCCCGCGGAACGCGTCGTACGGACCGACGCCGCGCGCGTCCGTGACCTCGCCGCCGTCCTTTTCTCCGCCGAGGCGTGTGGAATCGCGGCCAAGGCGCTGCACACCGCGACCGAACATGCCAAGGTCCGCGAGCAGTTCGGTCGCCCCATCGGGCAGTTCCAGGGCATCAAGCACCTCTGCGCCGGCATGCTCGTACGGGTCGAGCGGGCCCGCGCGCTGGTGTGGGACGCGGCCCGCGCCGCCGAAGGGGAGGAGGCCCCGGACGTACGCTCCATGGCCGCCGCCCTCGCCGCGTCGGACGCCCTCGACGCCGCGTACGGCTGTGCCAAGGACTGCATCCAGATCCTCGGCGGCATCGGCTTCACCTGGGAGCACGATGCCCACCTGTATCTGCGCCGGGCCCTGGTGGCCCGGCAGTTGCTGGGGGCCGGTGACGCCCACCGGCTGCGGGCCGTCCGGCTGGCCGAGGGCGGGGCGCGCCGCGAACTCACCCTCGAACTTCCCGCAGGGGCCGCGGCGTACCGGGCCGAGGCGCGCGAGGCCGTGACCGTCGCCCGCGATCTCGACCCGAAGGCCGCCCGCCGCGCGCTCGCGCCGACCGGCTATGCCGCCCCGTACCTCCCCGCCCCCTACGGACTCGGCGCCGGTCCGATCCATCAACTCGCCGTACAACAGGAGTTGAAGGAACAGGGCGTGAAGCTGAGCGATCTGGGGATCGCCACCTGGGTTGTCCCCTCGCTCATCGCCCACGGTACGGCAGCGCAGCAGGACCGCTATCTGCTGCCCACCCTGCGCGGGGAGCTCCTCTGGTGCCAGCTGTTCTCCGAGCCCGGCGCGGGCTCCGACCTCGCCTCGCTCCGGACGAGGGCGGAACGGACCGACGAAGGCTGGCGGATCAACGGACAGAAGGTGTGGACGAGCGCAGCCCAGTGGGCCGATCACGGAATCCTGCTGGCCAGGACCGACCCGGACGCCCCCAAGCACCAAGGCCTCAGCTACTTCCTCGTCGACATGAAGAACACCGAGGGCATCGACATCCGCCCGCTGAAGGAGATCACCGGCGACTCCCTCTTCAACGAGGTGTACTTCGACGACGTCCTGCTGCCCGCCGACGCCGTCGTCGGCGAGATCGACGACGGCTGGCGGGTCGCCCGCAACACCCTCGGCAACGAACGCGTCCACATGGCCGACCAGATGACCTTCGACACCGGCCTGGAGGCCCTGATCGCCCGCTCCGGCGAACTCGACGGCACGTACCGGGCCCGGATCGGAGCACTCGCGGCCGAGGCCCACGCACTCGCCTGCATCGGACTGCGGACCACCCTGCAACAGGTCTCGGGACTCGAACCGGGCGCGGGAGCCTCCGTGCGCAAGCTCGTCCAGACCACCCACCAGCAGAAGGTCGCCGAACTGGCCCTCGAACTCCTCGGCCCGGACGGCGCGGTCGGCGAAGGGGCGGGGGAGCGGGCCCTGCACGGCTTCCTGATGTCCCGCTGTCTGACCATCGCGGGCGGCACCACCCAGGTTCAGCTCAATGTCGTTGCCGAGCGCATCCTCGGCCTCCCGCGCGATTGAACGGAAGGGACTTGCCCATGAAGCCCATGAAGCCCATGAAGTCCAAGCCCATGAGGTCCATGAAGCTCATGAAGGCGTACATCGTCGGTGTCGGAATGACGAAGTTCGAGAAGCCCGAGACCCGCGACTGGCAGTACTGGGACATGGCGAAAGAGGCCGGGACGGCGGCGCTCGCCGATGCCTCCCTCGCGTACGAGCAGATCCAGCAGGCCGTCGTCGGCTACTGCTTCCAGGCGTCCACCGCCGGTCAGCGTGCCGTGTACGAACTCGGACTGACCGGAGTGCCCGTCTACAACGTCAACAACAACTGCGCCACCGGCTCCACCGCGCTGATGGCGGCCCGGCAGTTCGTCGAGGGCGGCGGCAGCGACTGCGTCCTCGCGCTCGGCTTCGAGAAGATGACGCGCGGCGCGCTCGGGGGCGGTGGTGCGGACGGTGGTGCCGCGGACTTCAAGGCGTCACCCGTTGCCCGGCACTACGGGATCATGGCCGCTGCCCACGGTTTCGAGATGAGCCCGCCCACCGCCCAGATATTCGGAAACGCGGCCCGCGAGCACATGGAACGCTACGGGACGACCGAGGCGCAGCTCGCCGCGGTCGGCGCCAAGAACCACCGGCACTCGGTGAACAACCCGTACGCCCAGTTCCAGGACCCGTACACGGTCGAGGAGATCCTCGCCGCGAAGACCATCCACCGCCCGCTGACCAAACTCCAGTGCTCACCCACCTCCGACGGGGCGGCCGCCGCCGTCGTCGTATCGGAACGCTTCGTCGAGGAGCACGGTCTGGGCGACCGGGCCGTCGAGATCGTCGCCCAGGCCATGACCACCGACACCGGCGACTCCTTCGCCTCCGGTACCTGCGTCGACGCCGTGGGGCAGCCGATGTCGCGCACCGCCGCCCGGCAGGTGTACGAGGACTCGGGACTCTCGGCCGCCGACCTCGACGTCATCGAACTGCACGACTGCTTCTCCATCAACGAACTCCTCACCTACGAGGCGCTCGGCCTGTGCGGCGAGGGGGAGTCCGGCAAGCTCGTCGAGTCGGGGGCCACCACGTACGGCGGCCGGTGGGTGGTCAACCCGTCCGGCGGGCTGATCTCCAAGGGGCATCCGCTCGGTGCCACCGGAATCGCCCAGGTCGCGGAACTGACCTGGCAGCTGCGTGGCGATGCGGGCCTCCGGCAGGTGCCCGGTGCCCGGGTCGGACTCGCCCACAACATCGGGCTCGGCGGCGCGGCGGTCGTCACGCTCCTGCGCCGATAGGAGGAGCCGGGCGTCCGGCCATATACCGATGTACGGGGCGCAGGGCGCCTGCGAGTATGACCCTCATGGTTGACGTCACGGCGCCCACGCCCCTGCAGATCCGGCAGAAATCCCGCACCTGGGCGGTGGTCCTCGCCGCCTGCACCGGCCAGTTCCTCGTCATCCTTGATGTGTCCGTCGTCAATGTGGCGCTGCCGTCCATGCGGTCCGACCTGGGGCTGAACGCCGGTCAGCTGCAGTGGGTCCTCAACGCGTACGCGATCGCCTTCGCCGGGTTCATGCTCCTCGGCGGGCGCGCCGCCGACATATACGGTCGCAAGCGGATGTTCCTGGTGGGGCTCGGCCTGTTCACCGCCGCCTCGCTCGCCGGCGGCTTCGCCCAGGAGGGCTGGCAGCTGCTCGCCGCCCGTGCGGCGCAGGGGCTCGGTGCCGCCGTGCTGTCTCCCGCGACCCTCACGCTTCTCACCGCAGCGGTTCCCGAGGGCCCGGCCAGGACCAGGGCGATCGGTACGTGGATGGCCGTCGGCGCCGGCGGCGGCGCGGCCGGCGGACTGGTCGGCGGAGTGCTCACCGACCTCCTCTCCTGGCGCTGGGTCCTGCTGATCAATGTGCCGTTCGGCGTGCTCGTCCTGATCGGCGCCACGGTCTGGCTCGCCGAGAGCCGGGCGGGCGGCCGGCACCGTATCGACCTGCTGGGCGCGGTGCTCGTCACGGTGGGGCTGGCCACGGTCTCGTACGGCATCGTGCAGACCGAGCAGGAGGGCTGGACGGCCGCGGCCACCCTGGTGCCGCTGCTCGGCGGGGTGGCGCTGCTGGCCCTCTTCGTCCTGGTGGAGGCGCGGACGGCGGTGCCGCTGATGCCGCTCCGGGTGCTGGGCACACGGGCGGTGGCGGCGGCGAACGTGGCGATGATCGTGATGGGTTCCGCGACGTTCTCGATGTGGTACTTCATGACCGTGTACGCGCAGTCGGTGCTGGACTACACGCCGATGCAGGCCGGACTGGCCCTGCTGCCCACCTCGTTGGCGGTCGTGATCGGCTCGACGTTCGCGCCGCGGATCATGGCACGGGTCGGCGCGAAGAACCTCGTCCTGATCGGTCTGGCGATCACCGCCACGGGCTTCGGCTGGCAGTCCACGATGGGCGCGGACGGCTCGTACCTCACGTCGATCTGCGGGCCCGGCATCCTGATGATGGCCGGTGCGGGGTTCGCGTCCACCCCGCTCGCCTCCCTCGCCACCTCGGGCGCGGCGCCCGGGGACGCCGGTCTGGTTTCCGGTCTGGTCAACACCTCGCGCACGATGGGCGGTGCACTGGGTCTCGCCGTGCTCTCCACGGTCGCGGCGGCGAGGACCGGGGGCGGCACCGGCGCGGAGGAGCTGACCGCGGGGTTCGCGCTGGCGTTCCGGACAGCCGGCACGGTCCTGCTGGGCGGACTGCTGCTGATGGCCCTGTGGCTGCCGCGCCACCGCTCGTCGCGCGCCGCAATGCCCGGTCCGTCGGCCACGTCAAGCCGGTCGAGCACGTCGACTCCGTCCCGCGCGTCGAGCCCGTCGGGCATGTCGAGCCCGTCCGGCGATTGAGAGCCTGTCGGGTGGCCTCTGATCGGGCGGCCAAGCCCTGGCACGCACGCTTCCCGCGTTGCCGAAATGTCCTAGTAGCTCCGCTACGAGGACATCCCGTCGCCTTGGAATCGCACGCACCAGGCCGCGTCCGCTATCCGATCGAAGGCCACCCGACAGGCTCTGAGGGCAGCGGGGCGCCGGCCACGCCCGGCGC